>JADGPZ010000020.1 GCA_017882165.1 Candidatus Kapaibacterium sp. | reverse complement strand
TTCCCGAGTCTGATCCTGAATTACGCCGGTCAGAGTGCGATCGTCCTCGAAGGGGCTTCGAAAACAGATAATATCTTCTACCGGCTGTGTCCCGAGCCATTGCTCATTCCGTTTGCGGCAAGCGCGTGGTCAACTTCACCTCCGGCCAGGGCGTGGTTTACGGCGTTGAGCAGTACTATCACGCGCCGGGCAAGGGATCGACGACCTTCGGTGGTTCGCCGGCGGCCATCTCGGACGTGACCGTCAACGGATTTACCGATATTTTAGGGACGGATGACTACAATGCCAAGCTTTCGACGAATCGCGCGAATGCGGTCAAGAACGACATTGGCGGACATATTAAAGGCAAGGTGAAGTCACTCACGGCGCACGGGTTCGGCAAGCAGGGTCCGACGGGTCCGCCGATGTATCCGAACACGCTTCCCGAGGGCCGGTACTACAACCGGACAGTGCAGGTTTTGGTCGAGACTCCTATCAACCCGGCACAATAAAACGCATATCATAATACCCACCCGGCAAGAAAAGGGGGGGTATTATGAATTCGTTCATGAATGGATGGCCGGCAAACTGGTGAAATTGGCTCAAAAACGGCCATCCAAAATTATTCATAATATTTTTTTGTAACCCGAGCGATCTCGAGCGTTTTAAATATAGCGGCCTTCGGTGGAGGCGCATCTTGCGAGGCAAAACATGAAGTGGAACTTTGTGACTGCCGAATGGGATGTTAAAAGTGATTCACTTCCGACTGGATCTTAAGTTCTGCTGCTTTTTTGAGTAAGATTCAGCCGGTACCGATACCAAATGCCGCTGCATTCGTGAACGTCCGTCGAATGTCGGCGTCCGCGATTGTCGTACACCGGGAGCGCATAGAGCTGTCTCGTTTCGAGAGAGTTACGTGTCTTCCCTGAGAGGGTTTTTACTGCTTCGTTAACTGCTTCTTAGCTATGAAACGGTCACAACTTAACCGCGATACCATGAAACACTGTCACTTGCTTCGCACGCTTGCGTTCCGAGCGCTTGCTCTTACGGCGCTCGTCCTGATGTTTGCTGCGCCGCCCGCCGGCGTGCAGGCCCAGAACGCCCGCATCCATCACAAGATCACGACCCAAAATCACGTGAGCCCTCAAATGGGCCGCGATCTTTGGTTCACGCTCATTACGAACTACGGGGCTGGAGGGAGCGGAAAGTATTACGCGCTCTATGTGACCTCGCCGAACATCACAAACGTCCACATTCACATCACGGGCGGCATCACAAAGACCATTCAGGTCCAGCCCTATCAATCGGCCGTCTTTAATATCCCGCTCGCATGGGAAATGCTGGCGAGCGGAAAAGTTGATGATTTTGGAGTCCACGTGTGGTCGAACGATGCCGACATCTGTGCCTATGTGATGTCGCACAATCCTTACACGTCCGATGGCATGTACGTCATTCCCGTCATCGGATGGGGCACGGAATACGTCGTGGCGGCCTACGCCTCACTCTTCGAGGGATTTGGCAGTTATGTCTATGATGAGCCCACGGAGTTTGGTATCGTTGCGAATCAGGACAACACGCGCGTGAGCATCACGCCCACGTGCGATATCCGCATTGAGAGTACGGACAAAGGGTGCTGCAGTTGCATCCTCGGCACCCAGGGACAGACCTTCCAGGTCGTTCTCAATGCCGGTCAATCGGTGCAGTATAAGGCCACATGCACACAGAACTGTGACAATTTCGATCTGACAGGCACCGTCATCACCTCGAACAATCCAATCGGACTCGAGTGCGGCTCGGAGTGTCCAAATATTCCGTGCGATTTCCCGTATTGCGATCACGTACTTGATTACATCCCACCCGTGCGAACGTGGGCTGAAAATTATTACTCCATTCCGTTCTACCAGCCACCGGCTGCGCCGCCGAGCCATACCGCTTCGACATTCCTTGTGATCACCACGAAGCCGGGACAGGTCATTTATCGGTATGATAATGCCATGCAAATGACCCAGACGTATTTTAGCGCTGGCGGCAAGAAGTACGACTCATACTGGCGCAACGATATCGATCAGGGCAGTCATTGGTTTTCGGACGCGCCGTTCCTGCTCGTGCAGTACATCAATAGCTCGAGCTATCCGGATAACGTCAACGGTCAGGGCGATCCGGCCGAGGTTGTCATCAACTCGTCCGATCAGTTCACGAAGGATGTCGTGTTCCAGACCCCGATTTCCATTGGCAATCAATCCCCATACACGAACTACGTGAACATCATCGCCAAACCGAGCGATAAACACGTCACGCTCGATGGTGTTTCCGTGATCGGGTTGCATGCCGTTTATATCGATGGAATCTACACGGGCTACCGGGCCTCGAACGTCAAACCCGGAGGGCACATTGTGAAGTCCGATTCCGGTTGCGGCGTCTACATCTATGGTTATGGATGGGATGAGTCCTATGCGTGGACCGGCTCCTTTGCCACGACGACTTACAATAGCAAGGATACGACGCCTCCAACGGCCGACACGACGGGCCAGTGCTTCACGGCACACGTCGATTTGAAGGATATGGACGGCGATTCCGGCAACGTCGGCATTTACTATATGCGCCTCGATTCCATCAACAACATGAGCTATACCCTCGACCCGACCTGGATCGACGGAAAGGCCAGGACGACAACCTTCTACGACATGGTTGTCCCGGATCTTTCGAAACCTGGGATCCTCATCGTTTCGGGGCTCGATGCCGCCGGCAATATGATCACGGTCACCAGCACGTACATTCCGCAATCGGCTCATATCGGTCCGCCGCTGCAAGACTTCGGCACCGGGAATCCGACCAATTGCATCTACATGTACGACACGATTATCAACACGGGCAAAACTCCGTTCCCATTCACCGACCTCCATTTGGTCCTCGGCGATCAGGGATTCTCGATCGATAGCGCAGACAGGACTCCGCTTGGAGTTGGAGAAGTCCGCAAGATCAAGATCTGCTTCGTCTCCGTCAAGGGCGCGACCGTCTTCGACACGATCCGCTTTGGCGATCCATGCACGACGCAGGACGTGGTCGTCACCGGTTCGGGTGGCGCGCCGGACTTCCGCGTGACTGGCCATGACTGGGGGACGCTGCTCCTCACAGCAGCCGTAACGTACCCGGCAACGACAACCACAGGCATCCCGATCGAGGCTGTCAACACGTCCGCTACTCAGCCGATCATAGTCAACGAGATGTGGGTTGACGATTCGATACACTTCATCCCGACAAAGGATGCGAATTGGGCCTCCGCGACAAACCCGGTTACCATCGACAAGAAGGATCATCACGCCGTGACCTTTACATTCAAGACCACGGATCCACCCGATGTCGTTGGACATTATGAGACAAAGTGGTATGTGAAGAGTAATCAGCTCGTTGGACCTGGCGAGACTGGTATTCGGTACAACATTCTCAAGGCCGACGTCATCAAGCCGACCACGACCTTCACTGCGGACCAGGCGGTCACTATGGACTGCGTCGATACGGCAAAGGGTAACGACACAGCGATATTCCGGTTCGAGGTTGCCGCAACCGGTAATGCAACGAGCATTATCAAGCAGATCAGGCACAATTCTACCGCGAATGCGAAGAAGAATGCTACGAATCCGAATGATCTCTTCGTCTCGAACTTCACGGTCCAGCGAGACAATGGAAGCGTGGTGCTGAACCCGGACGCGATGTCGGAGCAACTCCAGGGTGGGTCAAAGCTCTTCGTGACCGATACATTCGTTGCGCCGATGTACACGAACGGTGTATATGTGGACACGTTCTGGGCTTATGAACTCGATCAGACTGATGGAAGCACCAAATTGATCGGAATCCCACTAACGGCGACCGCCACAGTGGACTACCGTTATGGCGCCATCGCTCCGGGAACGATCACATTCGCGCCAGTCAAGTACACGAAGATCGGGGCGGTGCCAGTGTGCCAGACGTTCACGATCACGGACACGACCGGCTCGCAGCCGTTACAGGTCGACAGTGTGTACATCAATACACTGCTTTTTGGAAATTCGGCTTACGCCAAAGCGTTTACGATCACGACGAATCCACCATTCCCGGCGTCGATTCCGCCCGGCGGCGTGATGACCGTTTCGGTCTGCTTCGATCCGTCGTTCAGCTTCGATTCGACACAGGCAGTTTCGCTCTCGATCATGACGAGTAGCTGTCTGCCGACATTGTTCTCAACGGTTGCTCGCACGACCGTTAGCGGCGCAGCCATGACTGGTTTCGCAGCCGGTACCTTCTCCGCTTGTGAGAACCCGGTGAGCACGGTCACGATCTTCAATCTGCAACCGATTGACAAGACCCAGACGCCGATCGACAACGTTCCGGCCAAGATCATCTCCGCCACGTTCCTGACCCATGCTGGTAAGGAGTTCTCGTGGACGAACGGCGATCCGACCGGCACGTGGATCGATGGCATGGGCTCGCTGCCGGTTCAGGTGACATTCAATCCGGATCCGACGACTGGTGTGACCGTCTACAATGACATCATCATGGTGGTCCTCCAGAGCTCGCGCAGCACGGATACGGTTTATCAGCCGATCCAGCATACCGCGATCACGGAGGCCATAACCGCGACAGCGGGTTCGGGCGCCAAGGTGATTGCGGATAACTTCACGCTGCCGCTCACGGTTGCTGTGAACACCAACGGGCTCACCGAGCCGCTTGCGAATCGCAAGATTTCGCAGGTGCGGTATACAATCATGCTCAATAGCAACCTATTGAACATCAACCCGACAACTATCGCGACCAACTGGCATTCGAATAATGCACCTAACAATTGGACGGTTGATGGATCGTCAACGCTGACGCTCTCGGGCAATCGTGCGGTGCTTGATAAGCTCGTCCTGGTTCTCAACGCTCCCGTTGCTGATGGAGCCATGACGGAGGCGAACATTTCGCCTGAAATCGGGCACCTCGACTTCCAAGTCATGCTGACCGATAGTTCGGATGCGACCGCACTCACGCTCGTGAGCACGGACCTCCTGACAACGGGTGGCGCAACAGCCGGTTGCATCTCGCCGACCTCGGTGAGTGGCAACTTTACAGCCTCCTTGCTCTGCGGCAACAAGACGTTGCGCGCGGTGATGAACGGCGCTACGGAGATTGACATCGTCAAGCCGGCCACGCCGGATCCTGTGACCGGTGGCACGGTGACGTTCAGCTATGCGAACCGTGGCGAAGGGACGCTCACGCTGGCCGTCTATGATGTGCTCGGCAATCAGGTCGCGCTTCCGATGGACCGCGTCCATCAGGGCGCCGGTTCGTGGCAGGTCGCGTGCGACGTGTCGAACCTTCCGAGCGGCCAGTACACCTACCGCCTGACCGAAGGCCGTAACGTGATCTCGAAGCAGTTCGTGATCCAGCGCTAAAGATTGCGAGTGGGGGGATGAGCGATCGTCCCCCCGCCTCGCTCCGAAGAAATTTTGGAGAGAGGCGCACTCGACTTCACTCTTTAAGGTTTTCAGAGTTGACTTTTACATTTTTAGACAATTGACGTTATGAGAAATCGTCTCTTTATTCTTCTTACGGCTGCGGCCTTGCTTGCGATCACCGGCCGCGTTGGCGCACAGAGCGTTATCGTCCCGACGGTTCAGACCGGATTCCTGATCGGTCCCGTTGGCGGTATCAATCTGGTGGCTTACACCTCGGACGCGTTTCCGATCCTCAACTCCGAGCCATCGTGCTTCCAGGCACAGAACGGTTCTGACATCGCGCCGTGGGGTGGACTCTCCTTCGAGTATCCGCTTGGCAACGCGCAGGAACTGCAGAACTTCATCGTGGCCGAAGTGCTCTACGATTCGAAGTCGTCCAAATTCACGTCGCTCAACGGCGCGAGTGTGACAACACCGACCAAAAAGAACGGCGTTGTTGCCGATGGTACCGTGAATACGGCGCTCGACGCGAACTTGAGCTACCTCGATCTCTTCGTAGGATATAAGTACAATTTCACGCCGGGCCCGAGTCCGGTCGGCCCTGGCATCCAGGTCGGCCCGACCGTTGGCATCAAGATGTCGGCGAAGTTTGACAAGACCGTTACCGTGCAGGCCTCGAGCGGAAACGCCGGAAGCCCGGTTGCGACCTCTACGGTCACGCAGACCGTTGATGTCGCAGGGTATTCGCTGGACGCGAATGGCGTTAGCACAGCGTCAGGCTCTGCCAATGCGCTCCGCATCGCGATTCGCGCAGCGGCGACGTATGACATTCCATTCTCACAAGAATGGATTGGTACCCCGATCGTTGGGTACGATTTCCCGATTACGAAGGTCGAGGCCACCCGAGCTTGGGGCGCTTCGTCCGTCTTCGGTGGAATCGCTTTCCGCTATTTCATCCGCGGATAAGTTTTTCGAGCGAAGTTCAACTTCGCTCATTGCTTCGCCGGTATTGAGTATTTGAAGAGGGGCCGGCTTCGCTGGCCCTTTTTTGCGTCATTATTTGCCGCAGCTAAGCATTTTGTTGCTGTTGTTTTAACGTTACTCGGGAGAAAGCTATGTTACATTTCCGGTCTGTCAAGCTGGTTTTTGCCATCCTGGTGTGTGTTTCGATCGTTTGGCCCGGCATGAGCAACGCTCAGAAAGGCCAAACGTCCGCTGGGACTGACTTTTGGTTATCGTTCATGCCGAACTACCTGCTTCCGGCCGACAACATCCGCATTTTTATTGGGTCCGGTACCCTGAACAAAGTGCAGGTGGACGTCTATGGCGGCTCGACCTCGCCAGCGCAGCACTTCACGCAGACGATACAGCCGGATGGGGTCTGGACGCTCAGCCTTCCAAGCACGCGCATGGCCGAAGAGCGACTGCAGGAAGTGCCGGAATACAAGGGAATCCACGTCTACTCGCAAAAACCGATCGCGGTCTATGGTCTGTCGAACGTCTATACCACGACGGATAGCTACCTTGCAATTCCGACGCCTGGACTTGGAACCGAGTACTATCCTTCGTGCATGTATGATGACAACTATTGGCAGTTATCACAAGCTGCCTACCCCGAACCCTTGGCGGGACAATTCGTAATTATCGCGCCTTACGACAACACCAATGTCACCATCGGTCCCGCGCGGACCGACACGCGAAGCGACCCGGCAGGCACGCTCTCCCACGCTGAAGGAAGCACATGGATCGTGTCCTTGATGCGGGGGCAGACCTATCTCGTGCAGTCGAGCGGACTCAAGGTCGGGGATGGCGATCTGACAGGGACCCATATCGTCAGTACGAAGCCCATCGGCTTGATCTCGGGTCATCAGCGGTGCAGGATCCCGGTCGACGGCATGGGTAATTCGAAGAACACCATCATGGAGATGATACCCCCGCTCGATAAATGGGGCACGGAATATTTTGACATGCCGCAGGGTGGCCGCGTGCTGTGCGGGAATTACGTACGGCTTATTGCCGGTGAAGAAGGAGTGTACATTACTGAGAATGGGAATGGCATCGCCCAGCTCGACCACGCCGGTGATTTTGTCGATCGCGAACTCGTTCTCGATCCCGTCGTCTATAAATCGAACGGGAAGAAGTTTTTGGTCGTCGAGCACTCTTACTCACAGAACTACAACGGCGATCCGATCAACAGCGACCCCTTCTCGATCGTGATGACGCCCCGCAATCAGTTTGAGAAGAAGATGATCTTCCGAGTGCCGAACAACGTGGCGGCCGGTCAGGAGTTCGAAAACTATGGAACCTTCATTTGCCGGAAGGACTCGATCTCCAGAATCATGATCAATGGCAAGCGCATTGGATCTTACCCATTCGCTGGTCAGGGAGATTTCCCATCGACGAACCCGCAGATGTCCGCTCTCCGCATCAAGTTTCCAGTCGCAACTTCCACCTACGTGGCGACGTGTGGAGAACCCTTTGCACTGTATAGCTACGGCTTTTCGTATGCCGATGGTTACGGTCATCCGGCAGGAATGGCCCTTAACGTTACCTCGCCGGATACGCTGCCGCCTCTTCAGAGAGACACTTCATTCTGTGGCAACTATCAGGTCAAGCTCATTGAACCCCGCCTGATGCCAGCTTTTAGCTTTGACGATACCAGGATCGCGGACATTGCGATGATCACCGACTCGACGGATCAAAGGTGGTCGAAGGCTTCGTATAACTACACGTTTATGATCGATCCGGCGCATCCGTTCACGCCCGGAGATAGTACAGCATACTTCGATCTGACGCTCATCGACGGAAGCAAGAATGCCTATGCAGCGGTCTGGACAACCGATCGGGCGGGCAATGATACGGTCTATGAGTATTATTACACAGCTCCAAAACTGATCGAAACTCCCAAATCCCCGCTTGCAATCAACTCGGTATGGGCGACGACCGACTCGTGCCGGAATATCGTGCTGCGGAATCTGGCTGATTCCGATTTGATCATTACGAGCGCGTATCTCGACACCGTGGGGACATTCAAGTTGTCCTCGATCCCCAGCAATGTCACGCTCCATCCGGGTGATACGCTTACACTCCGCATTTGCTTTACGCCGCCGGATACGATGGCCTACTCCGATACCCTCAGGATTTTGGTGGGCTGTATTCAGTCTCAGTACACGCTGCTGGGGACAGGGGTGATCCCGCAGATCATCGCGGATAATCTCGACTTCGGAAATGTGCTGGTCGGCGACACCCTCTGCATGCCACTGACCATTCGCAATCCCGGTAAGCTGCCGCTCGTCATCGATAAGAATTGGTTGCTGAACAACCCGGAGTTTTCCTTTAAGGACGCGAGCCGCTTGCCGATCACAATCCTGCCAGGAAAATCCGCAACCCTGAATTTCTGCTTTCACCCAGACTCGACCGGGCCAATGTGGGGTCGCCAAGACTGGGGCACGAACTTGCTGGATCCATTCAAGCATTCCATAAAGGATACGTCGTCCCTCTTGGGTTTTGGAAGACAGCCAGGGTTGGAATGGGATCGACCGACGCAAAGCTTCACGGTCGAGTGCGATACACAGACCATCCGAATGACTCTGCTTAACTCGTCTCCGCCTGCGACCGGCAGCGTTCTGAATGTGTCAAAGGTCGATGTGGAAGGCGCTGACTCGGCGGAGTTCACAATCGTTAATACACAGAAGGGCACGCTTCCGTGGGGCCTCTTTCCTGGCGATACCGTGTGGGTCGATGTCCGATTCAAGCCAGACCCAGCCAAAGGCTACGTTCAGCGGAGTGCTCGGTTAGTAGCATTGTCGGTCGGGGTCGCGGACAAGACCTACCAGCCAATCATTTTACTATCCGGAACGGTCCGGCATTCGACCCTTCGCCTGACACCTACATCGTACGACTTTGGCAATGTTGGCCAAAACGATCCGCTTTCCACGACGGTCTGGATTCATAACGATGGCGATACGGACCTCGTCCTGAGCAGCGTGAGCGTAGATGGCGGATATTCGATCACCGGCTTTACTCCGGGGCAGATCGTCAAGCCTGGCGATAGTGCTCAGGTGACGGTCAAAGGCAGCGCCGGGTCGGGCGTCACCAATGAGACGGTCACGGCGACGAGTGCCGCATGGTGCACGCTACCGGCCAGTATACCGATCAAGGCATCCGCGTCGAATCTCGTGCTCAAGGCAAACGGCCACGATTATGGCGATATCTTCGTCTGTAATGGGGACTCGGCTGTCATCATGATCCAGAATACCGGCACGCAGAAAGCGGTCTTGGAGAACATAAAGATTATCGATACACTTGGAACCAGCGGCGCAAGCCAATATTCCTTCACTATGGGAGGGCATTCGCAAGATCTGGGCGTACCGCTGGATACTGGGACTTCCCTGCAGTTCAAAGTGAAGTTCACGCCAAACGCCGACGTATCCGATAGTGCGTGGGTGGTTTACAGTCTATCGGTTTTGGTGCCAACGCCTCGCGATACCACGTTGATGGTGTTGCTCACGGGGACGGGCCTGCACTATGCCAATACCGTCACCGCGCGCAAGGACGCCGCCGATACTCTCTATTCCGCCGTCGTGGGGAACAATGTCACAATACCGATACGCTTGAAGAAGACTTTCGATCCGAAGGCGCTGGTCTATGGCTTCACCTATATACTGCGCTATCGCCGCGATGTGCTCGATATCCAGCAGGTGACCGCAACGGCTGGTCTGACCGGTTCGACGAACCAACCCAAGCCGGTGCTGGACGTTACGGACAACGCGTATGAGATCCTGACCATGCAGCAGACCTCCACGACGCCGATCACGACCTTCGATACTGTTGCGCAAGTCCAATTCCGCTATATGCTGAACGACAGCAACACGACGCCGATCGCTGTGCATAACGTCGCGTTTCTCGACCAGGCCGGAAATACGGTCTGCTGGGTGACGCCAGACAGCATACCGGGGACGTTCCTGGGCAGCGATGTCTGCGGCGATAAGACGCTCCGCAACACCCTGGACGGCATACTGCCATCGTGGATCAAGAGCGTGACGCCGAACCCAACATCGGGCAGCACCAATATCGCGTATGGCATCAATGGCGGCAGCCTGATGGTTACGATCGAGCTTTACAATCTCCTGGGCGATAAAGTCTCGACCATCCTCCACAATCAGCCGGTCGTGGAGGGCGATCATATCGCGACGTTCGATACCGCACCGCTTGCCAGCGGAACGTACATCGTACGGCTCTCGACGGGACGAATCGTGCATTCCGTCCGGGTCCTCGTAGGGAAATAAGAGAATATTTTGGTGTATTCGAACAAGCCTCCGCTGATAGCGGGGGCTTGTTTTTTTTGCAGCGAGCGAAGGCGGAGCCTTAGTGGCGGGCGCGCCGTTCCCCATTCCTCAATAGTAGGACTTGAACAAATGCCGAATCCCTGGAAAGAAGTAGAGCAACTCGGTCAGAGCCTGTGGTACGATAACCTCAGCCGCGAATTCATTCAGAGCGGGAAGATCGCCCGGATGATCGACGAATTGGGCCTGCGCGGGATCACGTCGAACCCAACGATTTTCGAAAAGGCGATCTCCGCCAGCGATATTTATGATGCCGACATCGATGCCGGCGTTCGCCAGGGTCTCTCGACCGACGCCATCTACGAGCGGCTGACGACGGACGATGTCCGGGCCGCGGCGGATATGCTGCGTCCGGTTTTCGATCGCACGAACGGGATAGACGGCTTCGTGTCGATCGAAGTCGATCCACGAATTGCATCGAATGCAGACGCGTCAATCGAAGCGGCACGTCGCCTTTGGAAGACCGTGGACCGCCCCAACGTGATGATCAAGATTCCCGGAACCCCCGAGTGTATGCCAGCCATCCGGCAGTGCCTCTCCGAGGGCATTAACGTGAACATCACGCTGCTCTTTGGTATCGAGAACTACACGGATGTTGCACACGCTTATTTGGGTGCGCTACGCGAGCGTCAGAAGCGCGGCGAAGACATCACGAAGATTGCCAGCGTGGCGAGCTTCTTTCTTTCGCGGGTGGACACCAACGTGGATGCGGAGCTTCAGGCGAAAGTTGCCACGATGAACGGTGGGGATCGTGAGATGGACGCGCTCATGGGTACGGCCGCAGTAGCGAATGCCAAGCTTGCGTACGAGCGATTCCAGTCAATATTCCACGGATCAGAGTTTGCGGATCTTTTGAAAGCGGGCGCGCGGCCACAGCGATGCCTCTGGGCGAGCGTGAGCACCAAGAACCCGAAATACCGAGACGTGATGTATATCGAACCGCTGATCGGCCCCGAGACCGTCACGACCGTGCCGGACGAGACGATCGTGGCATTTGCGGATCACGGCAAGGCTGCCGATACGCTGACTCTGGGTATCCAGCAGGCGCACAAGACGGTGGACAAACTTCGATCGCTCGGCATCGACACCGAACGGGTCGCGCGCGAATTGCAGATCGATGGCGTGAAGAAATTCTCCGATTCATTCGGTGTGCTCGCGCAGAAGCTCGAATCAAAGCGCCACGCGATCGAAGCAGCAGTTTAAACTAATAGCATCGTGCAGACCACCAAATTTATATCCGAAGCGGCAACCGTCGTTTCATCCGATCTTCAAGCCGCTCTGGAGCAAGCAATCGACTCCCGGCTTGCCGTTCGCATCTGGGAAGAAGATACAACCGTCTGGTCCGGGGATGATCGGTCATTCCCGAGTGACCCCGCACTGGCCGAGGGCATCCGTGGCCGGCTCGGTTGGCTCCAGGTTCCAGATTGGTCGATCGGGCATCTGAGCGAGATCACGGAATTTGCGGAGGGTGTCCGCAAAGATGGCTTCGCGCATGTCGTTGTCCTGGGCATGGGCGGCAGCAGCTTGTGTGTCGAGGTCCTCCGGGATACGTTTGGCACGAAAGCCGGCTACCCGCAGCTTCTTGTGCTCGATGGCACGCATCCCGACCAAATCCTGGCGGTTGAGTGGGCATGCGATTTGCGTAAGACGCTCTTCATCGTTGCCAGCAAGTCTGGCACGACGCTTGAGCCAGAATGCTTTTATGACTATTTCTGGGAGAGGCTCGCGGGTGTCCCCGGCAATCGCGCGAGTCATTTCGTAGCGATCACCGATCCCGGTACGCCGCTTGCAACGCTGGGAAGCGAGCGCCATTTCCGTCATGTCTTCACCAATCCGCCTGACATTGGCGGTCGCTATTCCGCCCTTTCGTATTTCGGCATGGTGCCGGCGGCACTCATAGGTGTGGACGTTGGAGAAGTCCTTTCACTTGCGTCGTCAGGTGCGAGTCTCTGCCGGGCCGAAGATGAGCAAAATCCCTCACTCCTGCTGGGAGTATTCATGGGTGATGGCGCACAGCACGGGCGCGACAAGCTTACCCTGGTCACCGACCCGGAGTTTGCGTCCTTCGGCGCGTGGGTCGAGCAGCTCATAGCCGAAAGTACTGGCAAGCTGGGCAAAGGCATCCTTCCCGTGGAAGGTGAGACACCGCGCGCGCGCGCGGAAGGCGAAGCACACCGGCTTTACGTCCATCTGACAATCGGGCAGCAAGGGGTGACCGGAGAGGAGAGGAGCGATCCGAATCATCTGGAGTTGCATCGTATGGATCAAGCCGGTCTTGGTGCCGAATTCTTCCGGTGGGAGTTTGCGACGGCCGTTGCCGGATCCATCATCGGCATCAATCCCTTTGATGAGCCGAACGTCGCGGAAGCGAAAGCCAAGACGAACGAAGTCCTGTCACAATACGATGGTCACACCCCGCTGGTGTTTCCGAGCCTCGAACAGCCCGACAAGAGTCGGCTGCACCGGTTTCTCGACGAGAATGTGAAGGAAGATGGCTACATCGCGATCATGGCTTATCTTCAGCGTGAAACAGCCTTAATCGAGGCACTCGCGAAATTGCGCGAGGAGCTATCACTCAAGTATCACGTTCCCGTGACCGTCGGCTTCGGTCCGCGGTTTCTTCACTCGACAGGGCAGTTTCACAAAGGCGGTCCACCGAATGGGACGTTCATCCAGTTTGTCGATACGCCGAAGTCAGAACTTCGGATTCCGGGAAAGCCATACACATTCGGCACTCTGATTCGCGCGCAAGCCATCGGCGATGCGGAGACGCTCCGTGCGCATGACCGTCCCGTGATCTGCATGGACTTGAGCACGGACCCGATCAAAGCGATTCAGAGCCTCACATGATGTGGCGCAAGCTTCCAGCTTGCGCAGTATCATAAAGCTTCGAGTGCGTCCCGCAATCGCGGCAGCATCGCCTCGATCTCATCCATCGAAACCGCTCCGACCGAAAGCCTGAACCAGCCCGTATTCTCGGTCGATCCAAACGCTTGGAACGGTACGACCGCTAATTGCGCCGATTCGAGGAGATACTTTCGGATGTCTTCGTTGGTGGCGAGGAGCTTACCCTGTGGCGTGCGGCGCCCGATGAGTTTGAATTGCGCCGTCAGGTAGATCGCGCCCATCGGGGTGATCGCATCGACCGGCAGGCCGCGCCGCTGCAGTCCGATCAGGCCATCATACAGCGCGTCCAACCGCGTCTCGATCTCGCGGATCATGCGTGCGTGGTAAATCTGGATCGCATCCTCATCGAGCAGCAATGCCGCAGTCGCAAGTTGCTCGGCGCGCGGTGCCCACGCGCCGATATGGCCCAGGATGTTCGACATGGCACCGGCCACGTCCGGCGGGGCCACGCACCAGCCGACGCGCACACCTGTCGCAGCAAAGGCTTTGCTGATGCCATCGACGAAGATGGTGTTCGAGGCAAGTTCAGGCCGAAGCGAAACGGGATTGTGATGCACCGTGTCGCCGAAGGTCAGCATCCAATAGACCTGATCGTACATGATAAAGAGCGGCCGGTCGCGCGAGTCGCGCGAAGCATTCTCTTCAATCACAAGATCGCAAATGCCTTCGAGCGCCTCGCGCGTGAAGGCTGTGCCGGTCGGGTTCAGCGGCGAGCAGAGTGAGAGCAGTTTCGCGTCCGCAAGCTTTCCCTCCAACACCTTGCGAGTTGGCAGGAATGCGTCATCGGCGCTACAAATCGCGGTCTCGTATGTGGCGCGGCTGAGATGACAATAGTGGTTGTTGTTCCAGGATGGGATCGGATAGACGACCTTGTCGCCTTCCTCGATCAGCACATTATAGGTCGCATAAATCGCCGGTCGCGCACCGCTCGTGATGATAAAGGACTCGATCGGATAATCAAGTCCGAGTCGCCGCTCGTAAAATGATTTCACAGCACGCCGGAGTTGCATCATCCCGTCCGCAGGCGGATAGTTCGTCTCGCCGGCATCGAGCATGACCTGGATCGAAGTGCGTAGCTCGGAGGGGATGGGGAAGTAGGCCGGATTGAAATCGCCGACGGTGAGATTGCAGATCGTGTGGCCCTCGGCGACCATGGTGCGGATGTCGGCTGCAATCTTCAGGATCTCCGAGCCGATGAGTCCTTGCGCCATCCGCGAGACCGCTGGTGTGCGGCGGTGGGCAAAATGTGGCTTGGTCATTGTGGGCGTTTCGAGTTCGGCAAGTTCGTATTCCATAGGTTCTCCATTTGCGCACGGAAGATGAACTTCGCGTGCGGTTCCTACAAAGTTATGTAGAAAAAATGGAGCCGCCCGAAAAATTGAAATTAAGGCGGGGATGATGGGTCATCCCCGCTTTGCCTGTGAAAAAGCCGCAGCGATCTCCGGGATCGTCGCGCCGTCGGGCCAGCCAACTCCATCGCGGGCGGAGAGGATTGTGGCAAGGAAGCCGTGCTCGGGATGAAAAAGCAATCGGTGCAATGCCCGCGCGGTGCGCGTGCCACCCTTCATATCGAACTCGGTGTCCGGAAGCTGAAAGAGCGTGTGCATCTGGAAGGTCGTCGCACCGCGTTTGAGATACTCGAACGCAATTTTGCCAGTGACAATATTTCCCGTCGCCGAGAGCGGCATCGTGTGCTTCCAGTTCGAGAGCACGCACAAATTCCGATCGCTGAGATCTGGACCGCCATACGCGACGCCGGAGACGCCCTCGTAGCTTTTCGCTGGATCGAAAAGTCGATTGTCGTAGATCAGATAGTCCGACCGTGAAGAGCCTTCAGCGGCCTCGCAGGCATCGAGCATCTCGATTTGGAAATCATCCGAGTGCGCGGCGTTGAAGAGCTTCATCCCAAGCCGTATCTCTTTGCCGTCAGATGTGTCGTGGATAATTCTTGGTACGGTGTTGAGCCATCCGAGGATCGTCTCGCGCTGACTCGAAAAACTCTGATCGCCAGCGAGTGTAGGCGAGAAGTCCTTCTCCAGCGGCATTACAGTTGAGCGATGTGAGTGCCAGACGTCCCAAAGTGCTGACGTGGTGAACTCGTATTCGTCCGTTCTCCATTCTGTCTCACCCGGCTTCGGGAGATGGTATTTCACCGATGGCACGATAAGCATATTGTTACCCGAACCGATGTCGAGTGATTCCCCGAAGAACTTGAGATACGCCTCGAATGTATCGCTCCAGCCTCGGCCCTTCCAGGTCACGGTCCATCCGCGCTCGCCGCGCACGGCTTCGCGCGTGCCAACAATTTCCTCGACGGTCATCTTTGTCGCCGGAATGGCCCATGCCTTCATGGATTGTGCTCCACTGTCGTCCTGCGCGATCAGCGTCTTGAGCACGACGAAACCAAGTCCTGATTCGGCATCGCGGGCCACCTGACTTGTATTCAACGAAAGTTGCCCCGAGGCTTTGCCGAACGGATTGCGCACCGGAAGTCCTGCATATTCGCTGGCGAGAGAAATGCCGTAGGTATCGAGAACGTATGCTTCGAGAGGATTGGGCAAGCCGCTCGCGAAGCGGGCGTAATCCTCGGCAATCCTGGAGCGCCAATCCATCGTGGGCGATGGCATCAGCGTTTCAATTCTGTCGGAAGCGCGGTCAGGAAATCGCCGACGCCGAGGAGATCGTGCTCGCTTAGCTCCGGTCCCCACGGATCGTAGGTCGCCTCCGCGCTCACAATGCCGAGCCACGAGAGCGCATAGAGCATCCGGCTGATGTAGCCCTCGACCGGTTGCGAGAATGTTGCCATCGCAAAGCGATCGACCCACTGCGAGCGATAGATGAAATTCTGGCTCTCTTCGGAATAGTGGGATTTCATCATGTCGGCTTGCAGCGCCGTGAGAGCCGCACCCATTCCGACCAGCGCGGCGTCCGCGCCCATCATCAGCGAGTAGCCGAGGAATCGGTCTTCGCCGGTTATGAGCAAACGGTCGGGATATTCCGTCTTGATCTGTGCGGCAACATTCTGGAACGTGACAACTGAATCGAGCGTCGCCATCTTGATGCCGATCACGTCGGGCAGCTTGAATAACTCGCGCAGTACATGGGGAGAGTAGGAGATGCCACCTGCCTCCTCGTACAGATAGAAGAGTATGATTGGAAGTCCTGAGAGCGCGATCTCGCGGTGATAGGCAACGATCGCTTCCTCCTGCTGCCGCTGGGGCATTTCTCGGAAACGGACCGGCGGATAGCACAAGATGGCATCGGCTCCAAGTTCTCGTGCGTGTTCGGCCATGCTCCGTGCGCGAAGGATATAATCGTCGTCGTCCAGCACAGGTTCGACCCGGGCAAGCGAGGACGCATGCCCTACATGCGCTGGACACCCGGCACCAGCGATTAGAACTTTGTCGGGCAGTCCTTCGCGCCAATGCGTGAAAACCTCTTCGCGTTCTTGCTCCGTGAGATAGAGGCCGCGACCAGTATGCGCCCACACTGCGACGCCCGCGGTTGGCATTGCCGACATGTACTCCGCCATGTGGACGTGCGAATCGTGATGGATGATCCGTTCGCTCGTGAATGGAACAGGCAGCGCAGGGATCAAGCGATGGCGGAGTCGTCCTCGAATCTCGTCAACAGTCATGAGCTTACGTGTTGAATGTCTCTGTGCGAGTGGTGTATCGTTCGAGCTTCTGCTGATCGACTTTGAATCCTTCTTCGGGAATTACGATCGTCCCGCCCGAAGTAATTGCGAGCGACGGACTTATGATGTCATCCGTGAACCACCGCTCGCTCGCTTCGATGTCGGTTGGGTAAACAAATCCTGGAAGAGAAGCAATCGCGAGTCCTTGTGCGCTGGCAATGCCAAGCTCGGGCATGGTTCCGAGCCAGCAGGCAATCCCGGCCTCGCGCGCGCGCGTAAGCATTCGCGTGGCATTCCACAAACCGCCAACCCGCTGAATCTTGATGTTGATGATGGATGCTGCACCAAGACGAATGATCTCCTCAAGCGCCTCCATCGAGTCCGCCGACTCATCCACGCAGATCGGCGTCGTCATCGACCGTGCGAGTTCGGCCAAATCGCCAAGTGCAGTAGCGGCGAGTGGCTGCTCGATCATCATGAGGCCGAAGCGATCGAGGGACCGAAGCAAATCACCATGCTGCGCAAGATTATATGCAGCATTAGCATCGGCCATGAGAGGAATATTACCGAAGCATTTGCGAACGGCTTCCAGCGGCGCTAGATCCCAGCCCGGCATGATCTTGATCTTGACGCGCTGATAGCCATAGGCAAGATAGATGCCAATCCGATCAAGCAGTTCATCAATGATATCGTAAATGCCGACGGCAAGACCAGAAGGAATGGGCGCAAGTGGCGCGCCGAATAGTTCGCGGATCGTCGTGCCCAGCTTCATGGCGTGCAAATCCCAAACTGCGCCTTCGATGCCCGCGCGTGCGAACGGCTCTTTCGCGTAGTCATTCAGAAACTCTGCATACTCGACCGGATTGCGAACAGTGTGAGACAAAAGATCCGGTATCAGATCATTTGCAAGCGCATCCCAGGTCGTCTCCGGTGTCTCGCTCGAATAGAACGAACCGGACATTGGTGAGGCCTCACCGTAGCCGACGTGACCATTCGAATGAAGCTCAATCACGATGCTCTCTTTTTCCGAAACCACTCCATTCGAAATGCGAAACGGCTCGCGCATTGGCACGAGGACGTGCCGTAGAACAACTCGTTCGACTCGATTCCCTGGCTTCATCATCACCCCTTAACGCCTGAGCGCAGAAACGCTTCGGAGACGAATCGCTGCGCGAAAATATAGAGCAGGATGATTGGTGTCACCGCGATGAGCGTTCCGGCCATGAGCAAATCGAAGCGGCCATTGTGTTGCACGGTCTGGAGGACTGCAAGTCCGAACGTGAGCGGCATTTTGTCTTCCGTCGAGAGGAAGAGCACCGGACTGAGTAAGTCGTTCCAAATGCCCATGAAGACGAACAGGCCGAGCACGGCCAGCGCGGGCTTCGAGAGTGGCAGCAGGATAGTTAGGAAGAACCGGAATCGACTCGCGCCATCGATGCGCGAGGCATCTTCCAACTCTTTCGGAATTGATTCAAAGAATTGCCGGAGCAAGAAGACGCCGAACGCGCCGGACGCAAAAGCTCCGCCGAAAAAGTGCGGGACGATGAGCGAGGCATGCGAATCAAGCCAGCCCAGATACCGCATAATGATATAGACCGGGACCATCGTGACCTGGAAGGGGATCATCATGGTCGAAATGACGATCGCAAAGAGCCATTTCTTGCCTCGGAATTCCATGCGCGCGAATGCGAATGCGGCCAGCGATGCGGCGAATAGCTCTCCGATCGTGCCGAGCAGGGAAATCTTGACCGAGTTGAAGAAGAAGGTGCCGATGGGTAGTTGTTGGAAGACATCGGCGTAGTTCGAGAAACGAGGCGGCGATGGAATGATCCGTGGTGGAAAGACTGTGAGTGCTTCCGGTGTCTCGAGCGATGTTGCGATCATCCAGAGGAATGGCGCGAGGATAATCGCGCCTGCAAGTCCTAGCAAAAGGTAGCGTATGAGCTTCATGGCTGGAAGACCCATCGCTTCCGGGCGCGGAATTGAACGAAGGTGAACACGAGTACGATCAGGAAGAAGAGATACCCGAGGGCGCTCGCGCGCCCCAGATCGAAGAACTCGAATGCCATCTGCCAAATGTAATAGCTCAGTGTGAGCGTCGATGTGCCGGGGCCACCGTTCGTCATCACATAGGTCTGCTCGAAGACCTGAAATGCGCCGATCGTTGTCACGACCACGACAAAGAAGAGCACTGGCGAAATGAGCGGAAGGGTGATCGTACGGAAGCGGCGGAACGCGCTGGCGCCATCGAGCCGCGCGGCTTCATGATAGTCTGTGGGGATCTGAGAGAGTCCGGCCAGCAAGATCATCATGTTGTAGCCGGCGTTCTTCCATACACTCATGAGCGCGATGGCCGGCATCGCCCAATGTGGATTGCGCAGCCATTGTGGGCCAGTGATGCCGATGAGTGAGAGGAGATAATTTAGTAGGCCGACATCGCCGTTGTAAAGCCACGACCAAATGATTGCTGCTGCAACAGTGGATGTTACGACCGGGAGGAAATAGACCGTGCGGAAAAACGCGAGGCCGCGCGTCTTTTTCTCGATAAGCAAAGCCAGCGAAAGCGAGACCGCGATGCTGACCGGCACATAAATAAATGCGTAATAAAATGTTTGCCCCGCAACTTGCCAGAATAATCGGGATGAAAGCAGATCGCGATAATTCGCAGCTCCCACGAAGTGTGGTGCGAGGCCTATCTCGTAATGGGTGAGCGAGAGGAAGAGCGAGACGATTACCGGCCCAACGGTAAAGACCGAGAGCCCGATCAGAATCGGAGCAAGGTAGAGATACGGCCAGCGTCCACGCTCGGATTTATTTGTTGCGCGCAAGGACTTCATTGATCTTTTCATCAATCGCTTTGCAGCCTTCGGCAACCGATTCACGGCCAGCCATCATCTCTTGCATGTGGGGGTCAAACCCGTGGTCTCGCCATTCCTGCCAACCCGGCGTGATGAGTGTGAAGACGTGGCCACTTGTGTTGATCGCAAGCAGCGCGCGGCGATTGCACTTCGGCTCTCCTTCCAAATACTCTGGCGAATAGGCGAGTGGCTTGTATAGTGGCATAGCCGAGCGGTGGAGCTCGTTCACGCCTTTCTTGGATGGCAGAGTCACGATGTACTTGATCAACTCCCACGCGGAATCGGCGCAACCATTGTTGCGAGCCTCGCATTGCTTTGTGATGCCAAATGCTTGCCCGTTCTGCCGGTCGAGCAAGCCCGCAGAGCCTTTCGGTGGCGCGGCAACGTCCCACTTGAACGTGGCGTGTGCCAACTCGGTCTTCGAAAAGTCGATCATGAGCATCATCGCCGCGCGCCCTTGCAGGAACCGCTGGCCGAGTGCCTGTGAGGGATCGGGCGGCGGCGCGACATGCTCCTTTTGTATCAGGTCAACATAGGACTGTACCGCTGCGACCGTTGCTGGCTCCGACATCACACCGTGCGTGCGATCGTCCGACAAAATCTTTCCGCCATTGGAATAAATATAGGTATCAACGCCGGTGAAGAGACCGTCGTCGAGTAATAATCCCCATGTCTTCGAACCGGGATCGGCGGAATTGTTCGTCAGCTTGCGCGCCGCGTCCAACATGGTTGCGTACGTCCATGTCGAATCGGGATATTTCACACCAGCCTTGTCGAAGAGATCTTTGTTGTAAAACAGCGCGGTGACGCCGCCGGATGCAGGCATTGCCATGAGCGGCGCACTCGCAACGCCGCCCTTGTGCCACACGGCAAAAAACTGCATGAAGAAATCGGAATCATGCAGGTCGCGATGGAAGAACGTATCGAGCGGGATGGTGTAGTTGCGTTTGAATAGCTCCTGCCCGTACCAATCGTCGATCAGCACGACATCGCCGAGCGCCACGCCGCTCGCGGCGGCAGACTCGACCTTCGTCGTGTAGAGTCCGTACGGTATCGCCTCCATCTCGACATCGATCGCGGGATGTGTCTTCATAAACGGCTCGGCAACATCCTGTTTCCACAACTCCTGCTGATCGAGATTGAAATGAACGAGCTTGATGTGAGTCTTCCCATCCGTCGATTGTTCGGTGCGCCCGCAGCCATAGGCACCGAGAAGAAGCGTGACGAAGAGAAGAGCGAGTGCCGTAACGTTTTTGGAAGTGGCCGATGCTTGTTGCTTCTGTCCTTCATCGAACGCTCGCACGAAGCGGATCTCTTCGAAGGAATAATTGTCGCCGAGATGTTCTTTCACTTGCGTGAGTGTTACGAAGCCGTGTGACTGGAAGGCGTCGCGAATGGGTCCGATCTTGCAATCATCCACGAGTCCCATTAGTGAGTCGATCTTTCCAGATTGCAGAAGCGAGGCGAGATGGCCCGCGATTGTACTGACCGCAAGCGCGCGCATCTCTGCGATACCCTTGACGCCCAAGCCCTGTCGGAAAAACCGCAGCGTTTCGTATGCACTGTCGCCGCCTTTCGGCTCGCTCGGGAAGGATGCGGGTCGTGGGCGATCCGGCACGTCTCGTCGCACGGCGTCCTGTTCTGAGTGCATCGAAGGAATAGCAGGATTGCTCTCCCGAAACTTCCGGACACAGGTAAGGAATTGCACGCCATACTGGCGTGCCTTTGTGTCGCCAACGCCGGAGATCGTGCGGAATTCGGCGCCATCGTGCGGAACACGGCCCGCGATCTCTTTCAACGTGTGGTCGTTGAAGATCACATAAGGCGGGATATTCTGCTGTTCGGCCAGCTCGTGGCGCAGCTTCCGCAACTCTTCGAAGAGCGCCCGGTTGAGCGGCGGAAGGTCGACCGCTTCGCGCGTTTCACGCTCTATTTCCTTCGGTCGATTCAGCGTGATGGGCCGTTTGTTTCGAAGCACTTCCCATCCTTTCGGCGTGATCTTCACAACGCTGAAGTGATCGTGGTCCTGAAGGATCAGTCCTTGCCGCCGAAACTCATTGGCATAGTGTCGCCACTCATTCTTGGTGTGCTCGTGGCCAACGCCATAGGTCGAAAGTTCGTGGTGCCGGAAATCCTGAATCTTCTGAGCGCGTGATCCTTTCAGAATTTCGATGATATGGGCAGCGCCGAAATTCTGTTCGACTCGCACGACGCAGGATAGAAACATTTGCGCGAGCCGCGTGCCGTCGAACGTCTCGGCATTCTGAGTAGAAAGACAGTTGTCGCAGGAGCCACAATTTGTGCTCGGATACTGCTCGCCGAAGTACTTGAGCATCGCGGCACGGCGGCAGCCTGAGATCTCGGCAAGGTCGACCATCTTGTCGAGTTCTTCGATGGAGCGCGTGCGCTCCTCCGGTGACTTCTCATCGAAGAACTTCATGTACTTCATCCGGTCACCTTGCCCATAGAACAGGATGCAATCGCTCGGAAGACCATCGCGTCCGGCGCGGCCAGTTTCCTGATAGTATGAGGGGATGTTCTTCGGGATGTCGTAGTGGATTACGAAACGGACGTTCGGTTTGTCGATCCCCATGCCGAAGGCGATCGTTGCGCAAATGATGTCCACCTTGTCGCGATCGAACGCTTCCTGAACCTTCGTGCGGACTGCTTTGTCGAGTCCGGCGTGATAGGCCATCGCCTTGTGTCCCCGCACTTTGAGCGATGCGGCCATGCGTTCCGTGCCATCGCGGCTCAGACAATAGATGATGCCGGATTCACCCTTCTTGCGAGAGAGATAGCCTTCGAGTTGCGCCATCGCGCCGCGCTTTGGCCAGACCTGATAGCTTAAATTCTTGCGATCGAAACTCGCGTTGAACTTCTTCGTGTCGGCGCGAAGCTGCAACTGATCGAGAATATCCGCGACGACGCGGCTGGTTGCCGTTGCGGTGACAGCCATGATCGGAGCGTTGGGAAATCGCTCGCGCAGAACATGGAGGTTCCGATAGTCCGCCCGGAAATCATGTCCCCACTCGCTGATACAGTGCGCCTCGTCCACGACGCAAAGCGAGACCGTCAGCTCGGAAAGAAAATTGAGGAAGCCCGGCACGGGGAATCGCTCCGGTGCAATGTATAAAAGTTTGTAATCGCCGCTACGAAGCCGCCGCACGCGATCCGAGATTTCGCGGCTTTCGAGAGAGCTATTTAGAAACGTCGCAGGAATACCGGTTGCATTCAGAGCATCGACCTGGTCCTTCATCAGCGCGATCAGGGGGCTGATGACGATGGTGACGCCGGGGAGCATCGCGGCCGGGAGTTGAAAGCAGAGCGATTTCCCCGCACCCGTCGGCATGAGCGCGAAGATGTCGTTGTTCGCGAGCACAGCTTCAACGATCTCCCGCTGGAGTGGACGGAATTCCGAAAAGCCGAAATACTTCTTTAGAGATTCAACCATAGGGGAAAAGTTCTGACAGTCAAAGCAATCGGCAGGGTCAGTTGTTCCTTGAGATAGGTCTCATTGGTCCCATTCTGGCCCGGAACGCGACCGCGGCTTGAAAGCTTCGTAAATTGCAGTACGCTGATGAAGTTCTTTCAACTGGTTTTTCGGCTTCTATTGGGACCCGTGCGCGCCGTGCGTCGCATGGTTTCGGTGGCGTGGCAGCGGTCAAAAAAACAATTTGCTCCGGCGCCGCAGCCCTTCGTTCGTGTGGTCCGGTTGATTTTTGCGCTCTCCCTTCTGGCATGGGGAGCGGCGATGGGACTTCGTCTTGGTGGGCTGGATCAGAACCCCGACGTCTGGACAACGAATGAGGTTGCGACCGCCAGCCGCGGGCGGCTTGCTGCGATCGCGGCCGCTCTCGACACCGTTCGTGACCGGCTGGCTGCCGATCAGGCGATTCGGCATTTCACCACACTCCGTTCCACCCTGGAGCTATTCGCGCTCTTCCGTCAGCGCGATTCGGTTTACGCCGCTCGTCTTCCAGATTCCGCGCTCACGGTCGCAGGTTCGGATAGTCGTCGGGCCGATCACGGCTCTGCTGTCTATTCGGCCGATGGGCGGCTGCTCGCGTGGTACTCGTCTCGTTCTGTCACGTTTGGATTCGACACGCTGCTGACGGGGGAAGCCCGGCTCGCCAATCGCGATCGGGGTATCTTTCTCGATGACCAGCCGATCTACGACTATCTGACTGCAATTCGCAAGCTCGTTTCTCCCGAGGGAGTCCTCGAAGGCTACATCGAGACAAAGCGGCTGATTGCAACTAAAGAGCCGCTGGGCGGAAGTGGTGCGGCTTCGTTGCGTGATGCTCGCGAGGCCACATTCCTTGGTGATATTCGAGATGCCGCCCACCGAGAAGTGCATCTTCACTTTGGAGGCGCCCCCGGTCATTTGCGGTCGAACGCGGCATGGTCCAGAGTCGATTTGTTTGCGGATCAGAGCGATCCCGCGAGTTTTGTGGGAAGCCTGGAAATCGCCGTGCATGCCACGAGCGAAGAGGCGCCGGTCCTGAAGGCTCTGAATGGTATTTGGCGTCTTGGTGCATCACTCGTGCTCTTCGCATGCCTCGTTTGGTTGCTCTTTGCGATTGCGGAGCCTACTGCGACGCAGAGCGAAGACAAGTCTTCTTCAAAGAACGAGCGATCATTAGCGCAGCGACCGAAGATTACTCGCGCATTTCTCTCTCTCTTTGCCACCGGCCTCATGGTGGCGCTTCGCATTCTCATTGCAAGGCTCGGTGGGCTTACCCTTCTGGTGGGTGCGGCGTATCAGGATACGGCGGATTTCTCGTCGTCATGGGGATATGGTATCGCGCATAGCCCGTTCGAACTGTTCGTCACCTCTGTATTTGCGGCCGCTGCGGCAGTTGTGCTTTGGATCATTTGGATGCCGCGTGAGCGGCTGGTTCGCGATGATTCAAAGAAGAAGGACATCCTGCCCATGGCGAGCGTATTCCCTCGTGAGGCAGGGCCGTTGATTCTCTTCATGTTGGCTGCAGTTCTTGGCTCGCAATTCCTTGCCGATGGTCTGAGTTCAACGGTCGGATCGATCATCATGAGCGGCACACTTCGCTACATGACTGTTCGCCAAGTGCTCCCTGCGCCGGGAATGCTCATGATGTTGCTTTCCCTGCTCGGGTTGGGCGTTGCCTACCTGTTCGTATTATCATTGCTGTTGACGTTTGCACTCCGGGCAGCGATATTCCTGTTTTCGCGGCGTCTTTCGATCATCGTGCGGATTGTTGGGGGAAGCGTCTTGCTTGCCGGTCTTATGACCGCAGCGGTGCTTGCGACCGATCAAATTGCGCTCTCCGAGATCAGTCTGCTCTACCGCTCCTCCCTCGCGGTGCTGGCATTCTGTGTGAGCCTTGCAGTCATATCGATCGATGCCCTCTCGCCGGATCCGGTCGAGGGGGGCGGGTCATTCCTCTACAAGTTGCCACGATCGAGCCGCTCGATTCTCTTCATTCTCGCAATCTCGACCCTCATCATGAGCCCGCTCGTTGCGTCGAAGCAATTGGTGGCGGATAAGTTGGCGGCCGAGCGATTGGTTCGAGAAAATGCCGAAGTCAGTACGAGTGAACTGGCGGGCGCCGCAGCGCGCGTTCTGACTGCTGCACGGGATCGTCTGCATGATTGGAGTCAATCGGGCCGCGATACATCTGCGCTTCGCGAGTCGGCGTTCCTGATTTGGCTCGATGGCGCAAGAGGGCATCCGGCATGGGAGGCCTCTGTCAACGTGACCAGCGAAGAGCATCCTTTCAGTGCGATCTCGCATTTCGCGACGCTTGGCGCTGCCTCCGAAATGCGGCGTATTGGCCCCGCGCTGGATTCCACAGCGCGATGGACTTTGGCGCGTGATAGCGCGTCCGGCATGATGGTCACCGTCGTGCCATGCCTTACGAGTATGTGTGCGCCTGTCGCGGCCGGCGGACTTCGCTTCCGCGACACACTGGGTCCCGCCGGACCTGGCAGCAACCCTTCCAAGAGTTCGGCCCTCCTTGTATCCGTTGCACTCTGGAGCGATCTTCCGGTTCTTGCCAAACCAGCATCGCAATTTGAACTATTGTCTTCGCCGGCACTCGGTGCTCGCAGTGCTTCGTTCGCGTTATCTGACCCGATTGCGGAAGGCAGCTTCGTGATTTCGGAGTACCGTCCCAATTCGCGCCGCATTACGAACGCCCCATGGCTGGAAGTGCCGTCTGCGCTGCCGCTTTGGACTTCGCGGGCGCTCCGACACGTCCGGAGCTTTTGGCAGGCGACGACATTTGGTGGCGATCGCTATCAGACGCTGTTCTATCGGTTGCCAGCGAATGATGCGGTTATCACGGTCAGCACTCCTGAGCCGGCTTTTGGCCGTATCCTTGAATTTGCTCTGAGGCTAAATGCGATTGGTCTCATTTATGGAGCGATTATTGTCCTTCTGCTTTTGATTGGCAGGCAGGTCGCGACTCGCCGGGTTCGTTTCACTCTGCGGTTTCGCGATCGGATATTCCTTATCGTGTTGCTCATATCGCTCGTTCCCCTCGTTGTCGTGACGAATGTTACGCGAACGCTGCTCAGCGAACGGGCCCAATCCGAAGAGCAAGATCGTCTCGCGCGGGATGCCTCGGTCATCAAAGACAGGATCGCGCGAGTTCTGGAGTTGCCACCGCAGCCTGATGTTGCTGTGCGCAGCCGCGATCTCCAAACAGAAGTCGAGAATCTTTCCCAAATAATCGGGCGGGATTTTAGTGTTTTCGACGCTTTCGGGCGGCTTAGGGCGAGCAGTCGTCCCGAGTTGTATGAGTCCTCCTTGCTGGCCAGCACACTGAGTTCACGCGCAGTCGAGGAAGTGGCGCTCGGTGAGAGGACCTTCTTCACTGAATCCGTTCGATTGGGGGGCGAAACGTACGAAGCGGGGTATCAGCCTGTCACTGCGGGAGTCGGATCGAAATTGCTGGCAGTCATCAGCCTCGCCACCATGAATGAGGCCGCGCGGATTGACGCCGAAGTCGCACGCACAACCAGCTTCGTTTATGGGATATTCGCTGCGCTTGGACTGGTGTTGCTCGGTATCGGTGCGCTCTTCGCGGCGCGTGTTGCTTCGCCGATCCTGCAGTTGATTCACGCCACCGAGCGTGTTGCCCGCGGCAAGCTACAGACCTCGATCGCCGTCACTCGCGATGATGAGATCGGCGAACTCATGCAGGCCTTCAACGAGATGACGCGAGAGCTCGAAAAAAGTCGCGAGATTGTTGCTCAAACCGAGCGCGAGTTGGCGTGGAAAGAAATGGCGCGGCAGGTCGCGCACGAGATCAAGAACCCACTGACGCCTATGAAGCTCTCGGTCCAGCACCTTGAGCATGCGCACGAAGCCAAAGATCCCAATTTCAACTCCATCTTCCGGCGCGTGATCCGCACGTTGCGGGAGCAGATTGACGTGTTGACTCGTATCGCGACGGAATTTTCCCGGTTTGGCGCGATGCCTCGGCGAAAGTGGGGTCCCGTTAATCTGAGACGCGTATGCGAGAGTGCTGTGGCACTTTTCGATCCGGAGCGTAGCCGGATTCGGTTCATTATTGACGTACCCAAGAGCCTTCCGCTGCTTCATTCTGACGAAGATGAACTTCGCCGCGCTTTTGTGAACCTTCTCCGAAACGCAGTCCAAGCTATTGAGGGCTGGGGCGTCGTTGTTATTCGAGCTACTGAGGCGGAGGGGATGATCCATGTCAGAGTGCGCGATACTGGCTTTGGGATGTCTCATGAGACGCTGAAGAGGGCCTTCGATCCAAATTTCTCGACCAAGACAAGCGGGATGGGACTGGGACTGGCTCTCGTAAAGAAAACCATTACAGACATGTCCGGGACTATTCGAGTAGAAAGCGAACCGGGACATGGCACAACGTTCTTCATCGATCTTCCAGCCCGTGGTTATGTTGAAGAAGCCGAATGATCGTTTCCAAGGGCAAGCCATACTTGTCTTCCGACAGGAAAATTCGGAAGAATCTTCGCTTTGTGCTGTTACCTTTTGGAAGTTCGTTGGTCTTCTATAGTAACGAGGGCTGTTCATTGCAATGGGCATCCCCCGCAAAATTCAGGATTTCGTGTGATCGGTCGAAAAGTGTGTTATTTTTGCTATGATACATCCGAGACCGTGGCTGCGGAACCAGGATGAAAGGCCCAAGGACTCGTCCAAAGGCCCATCAGTTTTTCAAGCGCTGCTACTTGCTTTTATCAGCATTCATTTTATCATTCACTAACTTAACACAACGATGAGACGTGTTTACTACGTGTCCGTGCTTGCGTGCCTTTGGGTGCTCGCTTTCATGAGCATCACTCCGCGTGCTGTGGCACAATCGAAGGACCGTCGTGGCGAACCGAACAATCTGGCGACCGGCTACTTTGTAGTCGATTCCGACGATAACGCTCCGACGCCATGGCGACCGAATTATTTCTTCGTTGACACCGCGTTCAATCCAATCGAGTGGAATCGAGTGTCGACAGGCCCACAGCAATTTGCGCGGCCTGGGACCTTCTTCTTCAACCCGACGTACACGGTTGGTCAGGCCAATTATGACAGCTCCAATGATGCGATGGTGGGCCCGATCCCACTGCTCATGGGGCAGCACTGGAATTATTACGGTAATCCCTACGACAGTGTGTACGTTTCATCCAACGGCTTTATCGGCTTCGGTCCGTATAACACTGCGACCGCCGGATCACCGCCCGCGTATTGCCGCCCTTCGTGCGTTAATTTTGTGACCCAAGCGAGCTCCGCTCCGCCGAATATCATCGCGGGACTTTGGGCCGATCTCGACATGCGGCATGGTGGACGGTACGACACGTCGCTTGTCTATTACCGGACTTCCACGTCGCAAGATACATTCTACGTTAACTGCTACAACTTCCGTCTTCGACCTGCCAGTCCGAATAATTTCGCGCCAGCGAGCTTTACCTATCCGGGTGCGGACAAGATATTCATTCAGAAGATGGAATACGTCTTAGCGAACACGGATTCGAGCATTCAGATCAACTACGGCAAGTTTACCGGATCGATCAATGGCTTCCCGCCGACGTTGGCGTATCGTCTTTTCCAGAATAACGTCTCCATCGGCATGGTTGACGCGAGCGGTGCGCAATCCACGGGAGTACTCTTTAAGAATACCTGGCAGGCCAGCAAGAACATCACCTGCAAGAGCTGCAACAAGGACTTCAGGCAGAATGGGCAGTGGGCTGTCAAGTTCCGCCGCTGGCACGACGCAGTGCGCGCGCTTTCAGTGGACTATCCGCCCAGGAATTATGAGATTTGCCTCGGAACCTCGGTGACGCCAAAGGCGACCTACGTCGATGTCGACCCGAACGCCGCACACATCCATGATTTCAAGGTGCGATTGCAGATCCGCAATGTGGTTACCGGTATCATTACCTATAGCCGTGTCGCGATCGTCGATACGACACCGACCGTTCCGAAACAAATCACGTTCCTCCCATACGCGACAAATCCGAACATCCTCAGCCAGCTTGGGACGTTTAACGCGTGTGCGATCGCGACGACCTTTGATTCGGTCGATAACAACCTTGGCGACATGTGGCCATTTGACGACACAGTCTGCATTCGCATTTTCGGTGTTCGCCGTACCATTCAGCCGTACCGCGATCCATCGAACAATTACAGCAAGACGCTGTCAGCGGATATTCCCGACCAAACGATGTGGATTTCGATCGGCGCTCAGGTTCTCGATGGCGAGACGCAAACCTGGGATCCGCCTCCGCCACGTGATCTCACGGGTGGTGGTTATGGCCCGGACGGATTCACGTCACCAGTCATCCAGCTTGATCGTACCGACGTCGATGGTAATACCTACAGCGGCAATGGTGTAGGCGACACGCTCATGAGTTTCCCGATCAATTTGCTCGGGCAAACAAGGGCAAATGTAATGTTTGACTTCCAACGTTCAGGCCGCATCGCTTATCCGTGGCTTTTCGATGGTGATGTCATGCTGGGCGCCGAACAGACTGTCGTAAACATTTCTGGGAATAAGGTTCGCGTGGGTGACTCGATGATCGTCGAGTTTAAGCAGCCGAATCAGCCCGGTTGCAATCCTTCGCCGAGTGGATGGACGCCAATCACGGCCATCGATGGTGGGCATGACTTCGAATTCCAGAAGTTCTTCCTTGCCATGACGCCAACGACTGCGACGATCCAGATCACTGGATTCCCGGCGATAGTTAAGCCCGTGGCAAACTATTTTACGGCCGACTTCCGCTTCCGCTTCCGGCTCCAGGCCAGCTACAATGGAGCAAATCCTCCGCCGCCTTCGGACGATGCGGATCCGTGGTACATCGACAATCCGACGGTTATCGTCCCACGCAAGCCTGAGATCGAGGTCATGTGGGTTCGCGTTGTGAGCCCATATACCAAGGTACCGGCTTCCGAGGCGGTAACGATGCCGGTTTATGTGAAGATTAAGAACAACTCGACGGATGTGGCGATCCCATTCCCGCTACGCGTTCAAGTTCTTGATCCAAACGGTAATACCGTATACTGGCAGGCCGTGACCGTCAGCCAATTAGGTTCTGGTCGCGACTCAGTCGTCAAGATGCCGAACTGGAACGCTCAGAATGCGACAACCGGCCAGGGAATGGTGTACACGATCCACGGATGGATTGATCAACCCGGTTATCAGGGTGAGGCAAGCATCATGGGAACGTATACAAAGTTCGCGCTTTGTGTCGAAACGGGCGACCAGGCCGTTCAGGAGTTCGCCTATGACAATGCTGGTATCGCCCCTGGAGCGGGCGCAGGCAATGACATGCCGACTTTGACCCGCACTACCGGCTCCGGTATTGGCTTCAATGGCAATAGCGGAACCTACGCCGTGAAGTTCCAACTCTCGCAAAGGGACACAGTCTATGGAGCACGTGTATTCTTTGCCGACGCGAACCAATCGGGAGATGGAATTCGCATCTCGTTGTTGAACGGCGATCCGTCCGCGTGTCAGCCAAACGACACCGTCGTGCAATCGGGTATCGCGTCCACATTCAACGACGTTCGAAAAGGTGGATACTTCAACCAGTTCTGGCCATACTTCTTCCCGAAGCCGATCGTGCTTGCGGGTGGCGCCGATGCGGGCTCAACCCAGGGCTACTATTGGATTGGTGTTAGCCAACTCGGACTCAATAATATGGAGAACGGTGGTAATATCTCCCGTGGAAGTGCCCAGGTTACGGTCTACGATCCAATCCTGCCTTCGCTACCGCCGCTTTACAAGAGCAAGTACGGAACCGCATGGGGCCAGACAGACAATACTGGTGATATCAGTTGCGTATGGGCTCTCGAAGTTACGGCAGGCAGTCAGACTTGGGCTCCATGGACTCCAAGCACGGGCTATTGGCCGACGAACTGCTTCCTGGCTGGTGGAAATTATCAGTTCTGGTGTGGAAGCCCGAACTGGAATTACATGACTTCTGCTGGTAGCTATACGCCGATGATCCGGCCGATGGTCTCCAAGAGCATCATGCTGCCGATTGAACTCGTTTACCTCCATGGCACTGCCCAAGATGGCTCCGCGCTTCTTACGTGGGCAACCGCGAGCGAGAAGAACAACGACGGCTTCTATGTCGAACGTCGTAGCACTGCTACGCCAGATGACTTCTTCGAGAAGGTCGGCTTCGTGCAGTCGAAGGGACCGAACAGCTCATCGCAGACTGGATATGGCTGGGTTGACCGCAACGTCAAGCCGGGCACC
>JADGPZ010000085.1 GCA_017882165.1 Candidatus Kapaibacterium sp. | reverse complement strand
AGCATATCGGCCCCAGGCATTTTGTGCATCGATGCGATGGATGGTATCGCGGCGGAGACTCTCGAGATGGTAGATGACGCTGTCGTATTTCCCGCGCTGCTCGAACAGGTCGATCAATTTACTTCGCGATGCAACTTTCGAGGAGTCTTGCCAGAATGCGTTGATAGCAGACTGGAGCGTGTTGCGGCTATGCAGAATATCATCCAGTTGCCGCTCGAGTTGCTTCGCGGTGAGTGTTGCTGGAAACACGATGCGGTCGATTTCCTGCTTGTTCGTCCCGATCACAATTATGCATGGACGCTTGCCAATATGATAGTCCTTTTCGAGTCCGCTCAGCCGCCAGCCAAGATTGCGGAGGCTATCGAGGCCAACCGATGGCGGCGGATCGCTCGCGAAGTCATTCATCGCCGTCTCGAAGTGGCTTCGCAGGTATGACTGAAGATGAGGGTCGTGAATGACGACATTCGCGAGGTGAATGCTCGCGGAATCGACCAGATCGAGATCGAACGCGACGGTCGGCTTGCCAGACTTGACAGAAGTGAGGACGGCATCGTCCCACATTGTCTGAAACGGGAATTGGTAGTGAATTCGGGGCGTCGTGCTGGCTGCAGTATTCGAACTAGACTGCGCGCGAAGACCTTGCGCCACAAATAGCAGCACAACGGTGGCAGCAACAAACCTTTTGAGTGAAATCACGAAATAATTATCTCCATGCGGCGGCGGCTCGGCTCCACCCGTCCGATCCCCAAAACACTTGAATGTCACGCCCGTTTCGGTGAGGCGAGTACTCTTAAGAATTGGAGAAGTGTATGATCGGTAACGAGTGGCAGCGGGTAACGACTTTTGCCGTGCGAGTGTTTCCACTCCCGATTATTACTCTTTTACTCATCACATATTACTCCAAACTCCTTTGAGCGTATTAGTCGATAAGAACACACGCCTGCTGGTGCAAGGCATCACGGGCAGCGAAGGGTCCTTCCACACGCAGCAGATGGTCGAGTACGGCACGAACGTCGTGGCCGGCGTCACGCCCGGCAAGGGCGGGACGGTCCACGAAGGCATACCGGTCTTCAACACGGTTGCCGACGCCGTCCGCGAGACCAAAGCCAATGCCGCTTGCATCTTTGTGCCTCCTCCGTTTGCAGCTGATGCGATTCTGGAAGACGTTGCCGCCGGACTGCCGCTCGTCGTGTGCATCACCGAGGGAATCCCGGTGCGCGATATGATCCCGGTCTATCATGCTGTTCGAGCTTCGAAGACCGTTCTGATTGGACCAAATTGCCCAGGCGTGATCTCGCCCGGCAAAGCGAAGATCGGAATTATGCCGGGCTTTATTCATAAAGAGGGACGCGTCGGTATTATCTCCCGCTCGGGCACGCTGACGTACGAAGCAGTAAAGCAGCTTACTGATGAAGGTCTCGGCCAATCGACCGCCATTGGCATCGGCGGCGATCCGATCGTCGGCACCCGATTCCTCGATGCGATCAAGTTTTTTGCCAACGACCCGGAAACCGACGCCGTCGTGATGATCGGCGAGATCGGCGGCACCGCCGAGGAAGAAGCCGCCGCGTGGATCGGCAAGCATTTCAAGAAGCCGGTCGTCGGATTCATCGCCGGCCGCACTGCACCTCCCGGACGCCGCATGGGACATGCGGGTGCGATCATCTCAGGCGGCGCAGGCACCGCCGAGGAAAAGATGAAGGCGATGACAGCCAACGGTATCACAGTTGTTGATACACCTGCCGTGATCGGCGAGACTGTGACGAAGGTACTTGCAGCAAGCCGCAAGAGAAGTGTTCCGCCCGGATTGAAGAAGACGGCAAAGACCAAGATTGAAGTCACCAAGCGTGCGATGACCGTTACGGTTGGCAAGCGCTCGATCACCGACTGGACGCCGGTCGTGCCGTTTGCGAAGGCCAAAGTGAAACCGGCAAAGAAGGCCGCTCCGAAGAAGGCGGCGAAAGCTCCTTCGAAAACAGCGAGTTGGAAGAAGGCCCGAACGAAGGTGGCTGCAAAGCCGGCCAAGAAAGTCGTTAAGCCGAAAGCTAAGTCTGTGAAAGCTAAGCCTGTGAAGAAGGCAGCTCCGGCGCGCCGGAAACCGGCCCCAAAGCCGAAGAAGCGCGCCCGCCGCTAATTCTGGCAAAGAATTGGAGAGCCGAAGGACCATGCAATCCGCCGTGGTACATATTCGCCGCAATGTCGCATGGGTTCTTTGGGTCCTATGGGTCCCATGTGTCCTATCGGGCAGCTCCCGAGCCCAGGACACCCCTAAGTATTTCAACAAGGCCTGGCGCGATTCCGCCGCGGAGTACCACGGCCGCGTCGAAACATATCGGCAGGAATTATACAGCTACGATTGGGGGATGAGCATGGCAGTCCTTCCAATCATGGGCGAGTCTTATGTCGATAAACTCGGCACCGGTATTCGCTATTCCGTGGCTCGAACTGCCGCAGTCGCGCTGGCAACCGTGGGGACCGTCCGCCTTATCCGAGGCAGCCCGTACCTCGGACTCAATATCGGGATGCTGGCCGGAGGCATCATCGGCTACTTCGCTTTGAAGTGGTCGGAAATTTCCGATGTGATGCAGACGGTCTCCGAGAAGAATGAGGCGCTCGCCGAGAAGTGGCAGATCGCAGAGCCGGACATCGCGCCCGGCTCGATCCGCTCCCCCACTAAGCCGATGCCCGACTGGATCACGCACGGCCCGGAGCGGCGCAACCCCGAGCGGGCACGAGAAGCGGTGGATATTCCGTTAACAGCGCCTCATTAGGAAGGGTATAGGGTTTAGGGTATAGGGTATAGTGATTCCCATACCGTTGGATGCTATACCCAAAACCCCATACCCTATACCCTTTTATGATCGAACGTACCCTCTGCATCATCAAGCCCGACGCCGTAGCGGCGGGTAACACCGGCAACATTATCGCGCACATCCAGAAGGAAGGCTTTCGAATTCTGGGGATGAAGATGGTTGCGCTCTCGCACAAGGCGGCCGCGAAGTTTTATGAAGTCCACAAGGGACGCCCGTTCTATGATGGCCTCGTCGATTTCATGTCGAGCGCTCCCTGCGTGCCGATCGCGATCGAGAAGGAGAGTGCCATCGCCGAGTGGCGCCGCGTGATCGGTGCGACCGACCCGGCCGAAGCCGCCGATGGCACCATCCGCAAGCTTTACGCGAAGAACAAAGGCGAGAACGCCGCGCATGGCTCGGACTCAGTCGAGAATGGCCTCCGCGAGATTGCATTCTTCTTCACCGAGCGTGAGTTGGCTGATTTAGCCTAAGCTCAGGAATTTTAGACCTCTTGAACCCGCAACGGAAAGCCCGTGTGCGTGTTCAAGAGCTATGGCTTCCCGATACCTTGCACTCATATTCATCGCTTGCCTCGCGATTTATGGCTGCCAGCCATATAACTCTCTCACCTCGACACCGTTCGCGATTAAGGCTCCGGTAGCACCGGCGCTCAAGAAGCAATCGGATTTAACTGTCACTGGCGGGTTCTCTCCGGGTACGGGCACACTGGACGCTGCGTATGCAATAACGAATCACTCCGCTCTCATCCTGAGCACATCTCTCGCGATTGATACCGAGAGCAGACTCAAAGGCAATCAATGGGATGGAGAAATCGGATTTGGATTCTTCGATACCTCAGGACACCACCTCACGCGTGGGATTTTTGCAGCTACTGGGTATGGCTTCGCGAATTATTCCGAACGGTATTCTCGGTCGAACCAGTTCGACGAAAGTTATGATGCCATCGGAAATGAGCAACTGAAATTCTTACACTCATGGGTGCAAGCCAATGCGGGGTTTGGTGATAAGTATGTCTCCTTCATTCTCATTGTTCGGCTCACGTATATTCACATCTTGAGCGATCATAATGTGGGCGAGGCATGGAACTCCTTCGGAGATCCTTTCTACTCAACCTTCGATCAAACAAAAACCGACGACATCTTCTTGCTGACGCCTGCGGTTCATTTGAGCGTTGGTAGCGAACGTCTGAAGTTCAGTGCGGGATTGAGCTTGGTGATCACCTTATCCAAAGTCAATCGGAATAATTATCCACTCCTTCCATCGTTTGGCATTGGGTACACATTTTAGAATCGAGGCGCAGAAACCGCGCCACTACAACCTCAGTGCGCAGCAATCGCGAAGAGCTTCAACATCTCCGCGACCTCGGGAAGGAACGGGACGCCCAGCGGGACGCCGAGATAGTTACCATTTGTAATAGGGTTACCTTTCGTGTCATAGCGCGAGAAGAAGCCGTGCTCTTCAATGTCGCTCAAAGATCGATGACCCGTGAAAAAGTTAATGAGCCGAATTGCTTCGGCCTGATAGGACTTATTGTGCGTCACAGCGGTCATGTGAAATAATCCATCGGCAAGATCGGCTACGTCGGTCGGGTTGAGTTCGCCCTTGCGTTTCCCGCCGAGTATCTCGTGCGATTGCGAAACAGCCATTGTGGCAAGCTTTTGTGCGCGGCCTGAGAAATCGTGGTCGCGTGAGACTTCGAAGCACGTGATCGCCGCATCCGCAGCGACCATCATATCCCGCGGGAAGAACCCGACTTGAGGAGTATTCAGCGCGTTCAGCGAGGATAACGCCCACTGGCGGTAGACGTTGTCTCCGGTCGCCTGATATAACCGTGCCGCAGCCAGCGCACCATATGCTGTGCTCACGCCATTCGGTCTTCGGTCCGAGGAATTCCAGGCCCAGCCTTTCGAAGGACCTTCTATCCAAAAGCCCATTTCGATGAGAGCATTGAACGCGAATTTCGAAGCATTCAGGTACTCGCTGTCCTTCGTCACTTTAAAGCAATGTACAAGCGCCGCGCACCACTGGAGATCGTCGTCGCCGCCGATGTAAATCTGGCTTCCTTGCCGCGCGAGGATGCGGGCGCCGTGATCGCCGTTCGTCTTCTCGTACAGCGCCGAAGAGGATTGGTAGTATTGCTTTATCTGCTCGGGCTTCATCAGGCCAGACTCGACCATGTAGGCATACGCATCGAGCACGATCGTGATGCCCCACGCATCGCTGCCCGGTGCATTCGGCTGGTCGGCGCGGCGGACGTAGTTGCCTGTCGCCGCATTCCACATGTGCTTTTGCATGTAACTCATAGTCGCTTGCGCGCGATCGGCCCAGAGATTCTTTTGGGCGGGCGCTTGCTGCGGGCACAGGACGAATAGGACCAATAAGACGGATAGGATTCTTCTCATGATGGTGTTGTCGTAATTGATGAGACAAAAATACGTCGTTTTCCTTCTTGTGATTCTTTCGGTCACTTCTTCCGCGCGAGCACAAGTTGTTACCGGTCTCGAAAATCTCGTGAGTCAGCACTTTGCGCCGCTCAACGGCAAGCGCGTCGGACTCATCACCAATCAGACAGGACGGACGGCGTCGGGTCAGTTCGGCGCCGATCTTTTTTTGAAAGATCGCTCGCTAAAACTCGTCGCGCTCTTCGCACCGGAGCATGGACTGATGGGCACGCGGAAGGCGGGTGTCCCGAGCGACACACCAGAGTGGTATCACGGCGTTCGCGTCTATTCGCTGTATGGCTCGACCCGGCAGCCGACAAAGAAGATGCTGCGTGGCATCACCGCTCTCATCTTCGATTTGCAGGACATCGGCGTGCGGCCATACACCTATCTTTCGACGATGGTCCTCGCGATGGAAGCAGCCGCCGAACAAGGCATTCCTTTCTTCGTACTCGATCGTCCCAATCCACTATCAGGCGAGCGCATCGAAGGGAACACGCTCGATCCAACTCTCAAGAGCTTCGTTGGACAAGTGCCAATCCCCTATTTGCACGGCATGACCCTCGGCGAGCTTGCACAGATGGCGAAGGCCAAAGGGTGGTTCAAGAATTCAGCGAAGCTCAAGCTCACCGTGATCCCCATGCGCGGCTGGAAGCGCTCGATGTACTGGTCGGAGACCCGCCTTCCCTGGACTGCACCGAGTCCAAACATCCCACACTTCGAGAATGCTGTTGGCGCGGCAATGCTCGGTGCAACGGGTGAGATCGGCGTTCTTTCGATCGGTATAGGCACCGACGTACCCTTCTTGCGGATCGGCTCGACGTTGATGGGCACAAGCGAGGTGCTCCGGATTACAGATTCAATGCTGCCGGCTACCGCCTCGATTAATGCCGATGATTTCAGTGCACAGAATGCTGGGGTAACGAAGCAGTATCATGGCGTGCGAATCGCGCCACTCTCCAATTTGAAGTCTGTTCCATCGCTTTACCCCTCGCAGTTTCAAATGCTCGAAGCCATGCTACGCGACACCGCTTTTCGCACGGCGTTCGATGCGCTCCCGTTCTCCGTCAACGCCATGTTTGAAAAGGTGACCGGAATGCGCGGGCTGCTTGGCAAGCTTCGAAGATGCGAAGACCTCACACCGATTTTTGAAAGTTGGCAGCGAGACTGTGATACCTTCCGGCGCGAGCGGGCACCATACTTGCTGTACAAATAGCCTATCGCGTTGCGCGGATGATGCAATTCACCGGCTTATTCCACACCAGATTCGCGAGACGATCGACAGCCTTCCACAATCCAAGCGGCAAGAACTGAAGTATGGGATACGTCCGCCCGAAGAGAAGCAGTTTGTTGTTGAAGGTGTAGAAGTCTGTTCGCGATGAATGGGCTTGAAAGAGACTCGTCAAGCTCTCCTCGGTCCACGAATGCAAATGCGCGTTGTGCGGAGTCAACTGCTGACAGTGAATGCAGATCTCGTACACTAACTTCTCGCGGTAGGGAGTACTGACTATAACAACTCCGCCGGGACGTACCACGCGCATCAGCTCGTCGGCAAATGCTTTGGGATCGTGCAGATGCTCGATGATCTCTGCGGCAACGATAGCATCGAATGAGCCATCCTTGAATGGCAAGTGAAATGTATCCGCCACGACCGCAACGTGATCGGGCGATGGGTACCGCTCCAGCGCCTTTCGTGGGTTGACAATCGAGACGTCGAGCGAACAGACGAACATGCCGGATTTCTGAAATGCCTGCGCAACCCACGCCGAGCCGCAGCCAACATCGAGGATGCTCTTCGTGCTGCTTGGGATCAGCGAGAGCACATACTCACGCAGCCTCCGCTCACTGTGAGCTACTACCGCCGGGCGCTCTTCGAAGTAATCGAATTGCTCGGAGTCCTTCGTGTAATGGGTTAAGTAATCGAACTCACCCGATGGACTGCGCTCCAGCAGGATCGGAATATCTTGCTCAATGCGGAATTCGCTGCCACAACTAACGTCGCGGCAGCGAAGTGTATCAGCACTGATTTCGAGACTGCCTCGGCAGTTCGGACAGACGAGGACCTGAGCGAGGCGCGGGTCCATGCTCGCGAGGTTACTTCGCCTGCTTTACAAGCTGCGCGAAGACGTCCGAATGATGGTACGCAAGATCGGCCAGAATCTTCCGGTTGATCGTAATGCCCTTCTTCGCAAACGCGCCCATCAGGCGGGAGTAGGTCGTGCCGTTCTCGCGGGCAGCCGCATTGATACGGATGATCCAGAGCGAGCGGAATTCACGCTTCTTGACGCGGCGGTCACGATAGGCATAGAGACGCGCTTTGTCAACGCGGCCCTTGGCAACGGTATGGACATTGCCCGCCATTCCGAAAAAGCCTTTGGAGGCTTCAAGGAGTTTCTTGCGGCGGCGCTTGGCTTGAGGTAAGTTTTTAGACCTTGGCATCGTAGTTTCTCAGATTTTTTGTTTGATGAAGCCGTTCAAAGCATCTGAATCCAGAATGGATCGTCCGCACGTGGCGGACGCTCGGAACAGCAAAAATTTTCAAGTCGCCCCATCCTTTTCAAGGAGGGGGCGGCGGATGACCGATCATCCGCCGGGGGTGGTTATACCCCGAGGAGCCGACGCACCATCGCATGGTCGCTCGGCGCCACCAGCGTCGCATGACGCAGGTTGCGCTTGCGCTTCTTCGACTTCGACGTCATAATGTGCGCCTGGTACGCTTTTTCGCGCTTAATTCGGCCGCTACCGGTCACCTTGAACCGTTTTTTCGCACCCGACTTTGTCTTCATTTTCGGCATAATATCCTCGATTCGCTCCTGATTCCTCTTAAAATTGAGACGGCGTAACAGCCGCCTTCCCGGCTTGGTTCGGATGAACAGTACTATCGGCCTCAGCGATGGATAATGACAGGCGAGGTCCAAACCGACCCGCCAGAGTGTGCAATCGCCTCATACCGTCCCGGCAAGAGATGACTCACATCCAAACTCCCGGTCCCTGTGAACATCGATGTGGAAACTGTCCGCCCGAGGATGTCGCGCAGTTCGACCGTTGCCGGACCATTCTGCGTGGGCAGCGTAAGGATGACTTCGGACGTTGCCGGATTCGGAAAGACCTGCAGGCCGGAGAACGTACCCGGTGAGACATCGACACTGGCACCCGATGCCGTCGAGACGTATGCCGTGATCGCAAAGTTGCAATAGAGCGGCCCCACATCGCCGGATGGAGTGAAGTAGCCATCCATAATCCCGGCCGTCTTACTGCCGCCCTGAAGATTGATCCCAATGAAGGTCGAGTGAGCGTTCGCGGTCGTGGGCGTGTGAACGGCCTCGCTATCTCCGCGAATAAGAAATTGCGACGTAGCCGTCAAGGTACCGGCGTTGTTGACAATACGCGGGAATAGGACCGCATGAAAATTCTTCGTCACATGCACGTGCGGGAGTCGCAGCTTCAGGTTCACACTACTGGAGGCAGGCGTAATCGGGATCGTTAGTTCTGCGAAAGGCTGTGCCGTCGGACTGAAGATATTTACGAAATGGAATGGGCCAGCACCGGTCGTGATCGTCGTATCCGGATAGATTGCAATCGTCAGGCTATCTCCCACAACTGCATCGAGGAGAAAATTGATGGAATCGAGGTATCCATCAACGGTGGGGAGTGTAAACCGCTCCGCCGCCGCGATGACGTAGAGCGTCGTCCCCGCCTGAAATGGGAATACCCAATCGTGCGTCGGGGCCGTCCAATCGAAGTACGTCAGTGAATCCGCCACCGCGAGCGGAGCATATCCCGGATGACCGACAGACGGCTGACCCGATGCGGCATGCCCCGCTGGTGTAAACGTTGCCTGCGCTGCAGGAAAATACTCGGGCAACCACGGCACCATGGACTCGGACGTGATGGCTGAACTGGTTGGCTCCGGACCAATCGTGGCGTTCGTGACTGTGAGAGCCGTTTGCGCCGATGCGGTTCCGCCTAAAATAACCGAAAGCAGAAGGAAGGGAAGAAATGCACGAAGTTGGACTTTCATAATAGGAATGGTTGATTGGGAATAATCAGCGTTTTGTAACACGTGCATGCGCGCTCTTATTCCTGGTATTTCGCTAAACACTGATTGCGTCAGAACCGGCGAATCGGCCGGACTAACGCTGTATCATTACCGGCAAAAGAGTCCGGCCACCCGGCGTGTGAACGATCGCCTCGTATCGTCCAGGCATCAGATGACTCACGTCGATCGTCCCCGCAGCTTTAGTGCTGAGAACGCTCCGTCCAAGCACATCGAGAAACTCGATGTTGGAGATGCCGGACGCGATCCCTTCGAACAGGATGGAATTGGACGCCGGATTCGGGTATGCTCCAAGCCTGTCCTTTTCGTTTGAGTTATTTGAGACCGAGCTCCCGCTCGCACTGACAAAGGCCTTGATGTAAAAATTTGAATAGATCGCAGCGCCGCCTGCACCAATGAAGGTGCTGTCGAATGAACCGCTAAAGAATTGATTACTATTGACGATCGCCAGGAAGCCAGAGTGGCAATTGTCGGGCGTGCGACCGCGAATGGCTTCGCTATCCCCGATGATCCGAAATACACTGGTAAAACTATTCGCCACAGCGTCGAAGTGCGGTTCCACTGCGATCCAAAAATTTTGCGTGCCGATTGCGGTATGACTCATCGGAAACGTCACCGTGGTCAGTCCGTGAACATCCGATTGGTGGATGTAGCCGATCAGGTAGGTTTGCGTATTGGGGTCGAAGATGTTCATCAGGTGAACATCGCCGGTCGCCGTCGAATAGAGCGTATCCGGAATCAGATAGACCATGACGCTATCACCAACGATCGTGTCCAGTGTAACCTGGAGGGAATCCAACAGTCCGCTCGTGCCGGGCAGTGTAATTCGTTCGCCGTACGTGACCATATCATAGGGTCCCAACTGGACGTTGGTTACAAATCCGAGCATGGGTGCCGCAGGATCGTAATAGCTAATCGGGACGTCGGCCGAGAGGCTTCCGAAAGGCCGTGTCGGAGGAGCAGTCGCTTGAGTATGCATCCAAAAATTTGTCGCTGAGGACGAGGCGCCATTCGCAGTAGCGCTCGCAGCAGCGCTCGTGACACCTTGCGCCGACGCCACGCCCGAGAGGAGAACAATTGCCAACAATGGAAGTAGAATGTGTTTCATATCGTGTTATTTGGGGAGCGCTTTCAAACCGGCCACAGCAGGGCTTAGTTCTTGATTACTCCACAACCAACAGACGACGCGTGGCGGCAAAGCCACCAGATGTGACGCGCAGGAAATATGCGCCCGATCGCAGCGCGGCAATACTCCAGTCAACATCGTTGGTTTGCGCATCGAGCGAGATTGTCCGCTTGGCGCGGGACTCACCGAGGACATCCATGATCTCCGCACTTGCAATCGCTTCGCCTGTCGCGTTGCGTTGAATAGTGATGTGCAGCGTACCATCCACAACTTGCGCTTGAGTGACGATGATCGGTAAGCCCTTCAATTCGTTCTGGATTACCGCCTGACCGCATACGAGTATGAGGTGGAATGCCGACGAAGGCATCGAATCCACGAGTGCAATGCACGAAGCTGCGAGGCCGCCAGAAGCAACAAGACTATCGCGAGTCATCGCGATCGAGGTGCTGTCGTGCGTCGCGAGATACGAGCGGAAGTGCATCGTCGCCAGAGTCGGGCGGTCCACGACCGGACTGAACGCAAATGTGCGCGACATGTCACCACTTGGCAGCCGCACAGCATTCAACAGGCGGATGTCATTCTCTTCAGTGTGATCGTATGCAAGCAGATCGTCGTCGTGCTGAAGGTTAAAATCAAGCTCGCTGAGTCCCGTGGGGATGGTCCCCTGCCGCGTGAGGCGAATGGTAACATCCTGTCCGGCGAGAGCGCTACTAACTCCTCCATTTGCAAGCGCAAGCGAGAAGTGGCTTGGATAAGCAATGCTGGCTTGTAGCGGCACGGTCACCGTGCCCAAGTCTGAGTTGCTGTTGAAGAACAGCGTGCCTGTGATACTCGCCGGTTGCCCGGTGGTATCCGGCGCGAAGTGCAGTTGCACTTTCGTGGAATCGCCGGGCGGAATCGTAAGAGGATAGGACATATTGGTTGCATACGACCGATTGCCCCCAGAGAGCGAATCACCAAAGAGCGTCAGCGTGTCGCAGCCTGCATTCTTTAGCCAGAACGTTGTGTCGCGCTGCTCGCAAGTGCGGAGGCTCCCGAAATCGAGCGCGCGCGTGCTCAGCGCGGCGATGCGCGAGCCGGGAAGACCAACGCCGGCAATAGGAATGGTGAAGCTGCTGTCTCTTGTCAAAAAGGAAAGTGTAGCCGCGTGCGGGCCTTTCCGGCGCGGTGAGAATTGAATTCGAACAACCGCCGAATCTTGCGGCAGGAGATACTGCGGCAATTGATTGAGAAGCGTAAAGGCTGTGTCTCCGGCAAGGGATGCCCCGCGCAAGAAGAGCGTGTCGCAGCCCGTGTTGCGGAGCGTGTCGGTTAACGTTGTATCTCCAGCGCAGTACGAGAAGCGACCAGCCTGTAGGGACGTGCTTTGAACTTCCAACACGCCCGTGCCGCGCACACCCGCACCAGAGAAGCCGAGTTGCGGCGTTTGGGTAAGGCCCATCGAAACGACCGTGAGTGCAGCCGTACCCGAGAACGAACCTGAATCGGGCGGCACAAAACGAAAGCGCAAACGCACTGAATCGCCGCTTGCAACAACGATGGACAATGAATCGGGAAGCCATGAGAAGCCGATGCCACTAACTGCGACATCTGTCAGTGTGTCAGACGTGCAGCCTGTATTGACAAAAAGGACTGACGTATCTATCGGTTGCACTTTCTGGCAAAGCATGACAGTTGAGAAATCCAGATTCTTCTCTGCGCTCAGGAGAGCGGGAGGCTGAGGCTGAGCCGACATACTAATCTGAATGGTCTGGTCGAATGGCACATCGCTGCCTAAGTAATGCCCAACGAACTCGACATTCGCACTGAAATTGCCGGATGTATCATGCGGGTCAAACATGAATCCAAGCGAGTCGTGATAGCCAATGCGAACGGTGTCCGGTAGCGGTCCCTGGAATTGCAAACGACTCGCAAGAGAAGCCGGAACAACAACCTGAGTAATAACGATGGACTGGCAGGAATCGAGTTGAACAAAACCCGAAGCACTGATACGATCGCAGCTTCCGCTGAGTGCGGCAGGAGGAAATACCGCAAGCGAAGACAACGAAAGAACATTGAGCGTTTTATACTCCGTCCACTTTGAGCATCGCCATGCATTGTCGAATTTTAGAACGACGGAACTCGAATGAGGGCCTTGGCGCGGGTGATAGTCTATCCAGACCGTATCCCATCCTTTGAGCGACCGGGCATTACTGCCAACAATCGCGGCCTCCGAAAGGCTGTCATGTTGAATGCTTACATGAATGGCGACCGCCTCCGCGCCGAGTGTATCTGCGGTATTTTGAATCGGAACAGGAATTCTCAAGCCACCGCAGGACGCCAGGAAGGTTGTCGTGTCCGGAATAGTAACCGGATCGGATAGCGCGCCATCGCCACCATCGGTCGTCATCCAAATCACCGCTAAGGAATAGGTGGACTGCCCCCCGTCAACGATAACGGCATTCTCACCACGAGGACCGAAAACAGGGAAATGAGTTTTGCTTTGAGGGGCAACAATAAACAATGGCGACCAGTGAACGCCATAATCAAGCGTACGATAGATCATGTTGCCGTTACCAGTATAGAGTGAGCTTGCATAGACAACACCAGCCGTACCCTCTAGGAATTGTAGACCAGGCCAAACGAGTTTTGGCGGGAAAGGCCCTGCCGCCGCCCAAGTTGCCCCATGATCGCGGGAGACAAAGAGACAGCTCGAACCATCCTGGACGCAGAGTATCCCAGAGCAAGTATCGGTGTAGGTTCCGTATCCATAGGCGGGTGCGAAGGGTGGAATAATCTGTCTCCATGTGTCACCTCCATCGCCGGAAAGGTCCATCTGATACGCGTTCCACTGGCGAATACAATTGCCGCGACCATCGCTTGCGTAGGTACTCCATTTGTTCACATCGAGGAATGTCCCTGACAAGTCTTGGTAGACATCGCCGGCATCGGTCAGTCCAAGTCCGGAAAGCGACCACGATGCTCCCGTATCGGATGAGACGAGAACATCGGTCCCGGTCACAGCAGCATAGAGCTTGCCCGAAATCGAAC
>JADGPZ010000200.1 GCA_017882165.1 Candidatus Kapaibacterium sp. | reverse complement strand
GCGACGTGGACAAGGCGCGGATGCACCTCATCCAGAAAGATGGAATCGAACTCGCTGGCGTCATGCGAAAGCGGGCCACGTTCGAACATCTCTTTACCTCAGTTCGAGATTTGCTGCCGATGCGACCGGACGCCATCGTCTTCTCGGTCAAGGCCTATCACCTCGCCGGGCTGATCAAAGAGATGACCGACTTCCCACGAGAGGGAGTTCTTTATATCAGCGTCCAAAACGGTATCGACACGGAGCTTGAACTCGCGGAGGCGTTTGGCGAATCGAATACCTTCCGGATGGTTGTCAATTATGCCGGCAATCATCGCGCGCCGAATGTGATCGGGGTCAGTTTCTTCAATCCGCCCAACTACGTCGCGTCGATCGACGATTCGAAGACAGAAGCGGCTCGCTGGTGGGCCGACACGCTGACGAGTGTCAAATTGGACACGATGGCGGTCGATTCCTTCGAGATCTTGCGCCGTGTCTGGGAAAAGACAATTCTTAATGCTTCACTCAGTGCGCTTTGTGGTGTCGCGCAGATGAACATGAAGGAGGTGATGGCGCTGCCCGATATGGTGGACATCATCGAGCAGGTCATCATGGAGGCGATCGCGGTGGCGAAGGCGGAGAACATTCACTTCGAAGTGAATTTCGTTCGGCATTGCCTTCGATACTTGCGCAAATCGGGAAGTCATTTCCCTTCGCTTGCGGTCGATCTGATGAATAAGCGTCCGACAGAGATCGACTACCTGAACGGAAAGTTCGTCGAGTACGGCAAGAAGCACTATTTGCCGACACCGATGCACCTTGCCTTCACAAATATGGTGAAGGCGATCACGCAAAAGTCGCTTGCGACGCAAGGTGCGGCCGTTGTGCATGCCGCAACCCCACGTGAACGCGAGCACTATGCGCTGCCACAAGTTACGAATGGCCAAAGCGGAGCTTATTTCCTTGGCGTCGATCTCGGTTCGGCCTACACAAAGATCGTCGTGGTCAACGAGCAGCGCGACGTGCTCTATCGCGAAGTTGTGAAGACACTCACGCGAGATAAGAAGCCACTGGCCGACACGCTCGACGAAGTGCGGGACCGATTCCCGATCACCACCACATGCGCCACAGGGTATGGCCGCGAGCAGTTTCCTGGCGCGGATGTAACGAAGACGGAGATCCATTGCGCGGCGCGTGGGGTCTATCAACTTACCGGTACCGGCTCGAACATCATTGATATTGGCGCGGAAGATATTAAGGTCATCACGATCGATGCAAAAGGCGCGGTGCAGCACTTCTATATGAACTCGAAGTGCGCATCCGGCACCGGAGCATTCCTGACCGAGATGGCGGAGAAAGTCGAGATCCCGATCGAGGAGATGAGCAAGCTCGCCGCACTCTCATCGACTTCCAAAGAACTGAATAGCTTCTGCACCGTCTTCGCGAAGACCGAAGTGATGAAGTGGAGCTTCGATCAAGTACCGATCGAAGACATCGCGCGCGCCATCTATCTCTCGCTGACCAATCGCATCCATAAGCTAAAGACCGATCTCGATCTTCCGATCGTGCTGGCCGGTGGCGTGATCGCATATCATCCGTTCCTTCGGACGCTGCTTGCGGATCGATTCCAGAAGCCGGTGAGCGTTATTTCGAACCCTCAATTTTGCGTGGCTTTTGGCGCGGCATTATTTGCTCAGCGTCAGGCCCACATGCCGCGAGCGACAGCAACGGTGTCGCCCGGAGTGACCTCCCTACCAATTATTCCAATCCTTACAGAAGCAACTGCATGAAGAGTTATCATCATACCGAGCGCGGAGTTGGCATCACGTTCGACGACATCGTTCTTTTAGGCGGCGCGCGCACGCCATTTGGCGACCTGGGCGGCTCGCTCGCGCGTCTCTCACCGACCGATCTCGGCATTATTGCCTCGCGCGCTGCACTTGAACGAACCGGCACGTCCCCAGCCTCGGTCGATCAGGCCATCATTGCGAATATCGGACAGGCCAGCTACGATGCGTATTTCGTCGGGCGGCATATCGCGCTGTATGCCGGACTTCCGATGGGTGTGCCGGCGTTGCAGGTCCAGCGCATCTGTGCCTCCGGAATCGAAACGATCGTGACCGGTGCCGAGCAGATCGTGCTTGGTAAAGCGGATACGGTGCTGTGCTGTGGCGCTGAGAGTATGTCGCTCGCGCCGACGGCAAGCTTCGGCAACCGGATGGGCTATCATTTGGGGCAGGTGGTCTTCAAGGATATGCTCTGGGAAGCGCTTGACGATACCGCCGCAGGCTGCTCCATGGGTCAGACCGGCGAGAATGTGGCCGAGAAGTACGGTATCACGCGCGCCGACACCGATGCGTTTGGCCTCAGTTCACAACAGCGTGCCGCCAAAGCCCAGGAGCGCGGATACTTCGCGCCCGAAATTGTGGAGGTCCAGTCAGCAACATTCACTGCCGAGGGACTTCAGCCGCGCACGATCCGTGTGGGTAAGAAGGGAACAGTCGTCTCGAAGGACGAGCATATTCGTCCCACAACCTTGGAAGCTCTCGCCGCTTTGCCAACCACGTTCCGAAAGGATGGGGTGCAGACGGCTGGAAACAGCGCGGCCATCGTCGATGGCGGAAGCGCGGTCGTCATCTGTTCTGGCGCCGCAGCAAAGGCTCGGGGCGGTGCGAAGCCGATTGCACGCGTTCTTGCCGCCGCCTCCTGCGGTGTCGAGCCAAAGTATATGGGCATCGGTCCGGTGCCGGCGATCAAGTTGGTCCTGGAACTTGCTGGACTCACCGTCGGCGATATTGGCCTCTTCGAAATCAACGAAGCTTTTGCAGCGCAAGTTATTGCCTGTGAGCGGTTGCTCGGACTCGATCATGAAAAAGTCAACGTCAATGGCGGCGCGATTGCCTTTGGGCATCCACTCGCCGCGACAGGCACACGACTTGCACTGACCGTTGCTCGCTCCATGCAAGAACGTGGTGTCCGTTATGGCATTGCTTCAGCCTGTATCGGCGGCGGCCAAGGCACCGCAATGCTTCTGGAAGTGATCGGATGACGAATGGCGAATGATAATTGGTCCGAGATTCAGCACTCAGCACTTTAGCACTTAGCACTCAGCAGCACTCATGTCAAAAACGATTCACTCCTGGCGCATGGTCTCGCGCGATGCGGACTTAGTGCAAACCTCCACGCCGATTCCCGCGCTCGCGCAGGGCGAGGCGCTTGTGAAGATTGCGGGCTGTGGCGTATGCCATACCGACATCGGCTTCTGGCATGATGGCGTCTCGACGCGCCACGCGTTGCCACTCACGCTTGGACACGAGATCAGCGGCGTGGTGGAGGATGGGCCTAAAGATATTGTCGGGCGCAGCGTAATCATCCCCGCCGTGCTGCCATGCGGCGAGTGCGAGCTTTGCCGTGGCAACCGCAGCAATATTTGCCGCAACCAGAAGATGCCGGGCAATGACTTCGATGGTGGCTTTGCGTCGCACATCATTGTCCCGGCTCGATTCCTCTGTCCCGTATCAGACGAGCTTCTCCATCATCACGATCTTGCGACACTCAGCGTGATCGCTGACGCGGTTGCGACTCCCTATCAGGCAGCGAAGAAATCCGGTTTGGTGCCGGGAGACCTGGCGATTGTCGTTGGCGTTGGTGGCGTCGGCATCTATGGTGCGCTGATCGCGAAGCTTTTTGGCGGCAAGGTGCTGGCCATTGATATCAATGACGACCGGCTCAAGTCGGCCTCAAGCGTGGGAATTCCCGCGACGCTCAATGTTGCCGGCTTGGATCTGAAGGCCGTCAAGAGCAAGGTCCGAGAGATTGCGGCAACGCTCGGCGCTCCGGCCAATGGCTGGAAGATCTTCGAGTACTCCGGCACGAAAGCCGGACAGGAATTGGCATTCAACCTCATGACGTATGCCTCGACGGTATCCATCGTTGGCTTTACGATGGATAAGCTGGAGGTGCGGCTGAGCAATTTGATGGCATTTGATGCTCAGTTGATCGGCACGTGGGCATGTAAGCCGGAGCTCTATCCAGAAATACTCCAATTGTTTGCGGATGGCAAGCTCACCGTTGAGCCGTTCGTCGAGAAATTCCCGCTCGACGATATCAATCATGTCTTTCACAACACTCTCGAGCACAAGTACACCAAGCGGTCGGTCCTCGTGCCGAACGGTAATTAATGTTGACAGCGACTATGAAACAACTCATCAATCATAATCTCGTGCGGGCCGAATACTCGCACATCAACTTCGAGAAGCGCCCCTGCCGGACAAGCACCGGTGAAGCCATCGACGGCTTATTCAATGCCTGGATCATCCTGAACAATCCGGAACAGTATAACTCCTACACGACCGAGATGATCAAAGAGGTCATCCTCGCCTTCCGGGAAGCCTCTAATGACCGCAGCGTCTCCTCCGTGGTATTTACCGCCGCTGGTGACAAAGCATTTTGCACCGGCGGCAATACCAAAGAATACGCCGAATACTACGCCGGCAATCCGCCAGAGTACAAGCAGTACATGCGGCTCTTCAACGACATGGTCTCGGCCATCCTCATGTGCGATAAGCCGGTGATCAATCGCGTCAACGGCATGCGCATCGGTGGCGGACAGGAGATCGGCATGGCGTGTGATTATTCCGTTGCTCAGGACCTCGCCCGATTCGGACAGGCCGGACCGAAGCACGGCAGCGCGCCGGATGGCGGCTCAACGGACTTCCTCCATCTCTTCGTTGGCATCGAGCGCGCGTTGTACTCCTGCACGGTGTGCGAGCCGTGGACGGCGCACGAGGCGTTCCGGTACGGATTGATCTCGGAAATCGTCCCGGCCACTCGTCTCGATGGTGTGTGGTTGCCGAACCCCATGGTGGTCACCGACCGCTGGATTGATGAGAGCGGTAACATCGTCTATGGTACGATGAAGACTGGCGCAGCGCTCGCGGACGCAAAAGCGCTAATGAAGAAGGCCACGACCGAT
>JADGPZ010000199.1 GCA_017882165.1 Candidatus Kapaibacterium sp. | reverse complement strand
CCCTTCTTCTTCTTCGCGTATTCGACCATCGCCTCGATCGCCTTCTGAATACGGCGGTCGCGCGCTGCACCGGATTTGTAGTAATGGATGCCCCAGAGATGGCCACGTTTATGGGACGCTGACATTAGCTCCCAGCCTCTGCGGGCTTGGGGATTATGTGCGAACTCGGCTGCAAGAATCGGCGGAGGCGTTTCCTCGCCATCTTTCATTTGCATGAGTACTTCGGCCAGTTCTCGCGCACGCTTCTGCCGTATTGTTGGACTCTTCGGCTGCTCGACATGGTCCGCAAAATACTTCCGCATCGAGTAGCTGAACGACTTGAAATAGGCGAGCAACTCCGGCTCCTCAGCTAATTCTTTTTTCAGGAGATCGGGAATGGCAACGGTTCGCTTTTCGGGGTCCAACTCGATCTCGACTTCGATCGGATCGCCAATCTCGCTCACTCCGGCTCCCTTTTGCATCTGCTTGTTGACGAGCAAGAAATGGTTGCCATCCTTGCGAGGAAAGACGGAAGTGCGAAATGCGAAGCCGTTGACTGTCCCTTTCACCGGCACGGTCCCACGGCCAGCGACCACGCTCGGCTTACCGAAGGCCTTCTCTACGTCGAATGGCACATCGACAATCCGCCATCCGAGATTGCCTTCGAGGTGCTTCAGACGCGCGCGAAAACTCTTACTCATTGCGGTGTGGTAGCTTCCTCATACCCCGGGGCGAAGACCTGAACTTTGGCGATGAATGTAACGAATGGGGCCACAAAAATACTGCTTCGATCAGAAGATCGTGGAGATTGCAGAATAATCGTGAAATTGTGGAATTATCGCGGGAGGGTTTTAGTCTTAACAACAGTTAATTCAAGGTTCGGTCCTCACATGGGCCAAGCCGTGGGGCCAGTGGCCACCGGCTGACGATGAGCTGGGAGCCGGTTGGGATGACCTGCGAGGACGATCGATCATCCCGGTATCATTCCGGCGGCTGTAAACTTTCTTTGGAGTAGCTTGTGCGACCTAACAACGACATTCAACTATCTCGCCGCGCTGCTGGCAGCCAGCTTAGCTCGGCCGCGCATGCAGCGACCGCGCGCGCCGCGTTCTGGCTCATCCTCTGCGCTGCCTTCGTCATCCCGAGCCTTGTGGCCAGCGATTACGCTGCCGCTCAAGCAATCACGAAAAATCAATGGGTCGGCGCGAGGGTCGAGGACTCCTTTGGCTACGTTACGATCTACAAGGGCGATCCGGCCAATAATGAGAGCCTCTCCTTTCGCAATATGTCATTCCTGACAGTAAAGGTCCAGGGCTCATATTACACGAACGATCCCTACGCCACTCAGATCGGTCCGGGCTGCAATACCCCCGCGACTTCTGTCTTTTTGGGCAATGCTAATACATTTAGCATCGGCGATACGATTCGCTGCGTCTGGCCGGAGAATGGGTTCGACATCGTTCAGAACGTGTATCCGGTGGAGTTTACCAAAAGCGGCGTGATCGTTCTGAGTATCAAAATTGTCAATCATTCCGGCTCGCCAATGTCCGCTCAGGCACAGTTCCTGCTGGATAACCTGAACAGCAACCTGAAACCCGGTGGAGGGACCGATAGCTCGAATGATAATCCTTACTTCATAGACCGTTATGGCGCCCTGACGATCGGTAAGTGGAAGAACTGCGCTCCAAATCCTATTCCGAGTTTCTACTTAGGCCTAGAATTCCCGTTCAGCAGCGCGAGGCTTGGGGCAGTCGGGATCGGGTATGTCAACGACACCTTCCCGCCTCTTCCGCTTGGACTCATGCCACTCACCTTTATGGAATTTGGAGATTGGCACATCCAGGGAAACTATCTGTGGGGCCAACCATGCTCGAACGACCAGGCCAATAATGCTGTCACTGACGAGGCAACGTTGATGATGGGACCGGGGCTGACTGCCAACGCGGACTACGACGGCGCAACGACGGAAATCTTCCGCACCGCCTACGGTACGCCCGAGTGGTGTTACAATCACGGAAGTATCTTTGGGTTTGCGCTGTATCCGCATCATGTGTATTGGGACCCGCTCACTCAAAAGTATACCCCGAACCCGATCCAGATCGAGACCTTCCTCTACAACGTCGATCCCGGAACAGCGGGTGGCACTACGATTCGGCAGACCGTCGGCAATCCAATCGTCATTACGTCTCCTAAGCCCGTGGGACTCCAGACGACGCAAATGCAAAGCGTTGGGAGCATTAACACTGACAACTTTGCAGATATCCGGTGGACTGATTCGGTGCTCGTGCTTCCGGGCGGCTGCGCCAAATCATTCCCGGTGGACATACGATTCGATGTTAGAGCAGTTGGAGTCACCACTCCTATTTTCAGACCGGATTCAATTTGGGATTGCACCATTGACGTGGAGTGCGCGCATCCCGATACGCTGCCACCGGAATTTCGAAATTCGTTTGCTGGCTGCGACTCGATCCTGTACGATACCATCACCGTGCAAGAGGCCGATCTCTACGATCAGGGTCTCGATAGTATCACGTATTCCTCACCGGATCTCAGCCCGGGACAGTATAGTGTCTCGATCGCTTCACCGTCGTTTTACAACTGCAGCAAGAATCCGGTCAAGATTTACGTCCAACAAATTGATACATCCAAGAAGGGGCACGTGATCTTTCGGTTCGCGGACTGCGCGAATAACATTAGCACCGACGAGATCTGCTTCACGGCGCATCCTCCGCTGCCGGACATCACCGCGCCGCAGTTCTGGGATTCTGCCGCAGCCGACTGTCACGCGCTCTGCCGGCAGTTGAAGGTGACGGACAGCATCCACAGCTCGACGAGTATCGATCGTGGCATTGACGTGCTTGATACCGTTTCGAATACGAACATGACGCTCACGGGTGCAGGATCGTTTAAGCCCGGTACTTCTGAGGCAACGATTCGCATTTGTGTGACGGATTCGATGCAGTATGGTAAGATCGTGCTCCGAGCGACCGACACCGCGCGGAACGTCAGACTCGATACCGTCACGTACTGCACGACGGCAGACATCAAGGCCCCGATCATCACGTACGATCCAATCACAGCCGCAGGCTCATGGCCAATTCATGTTACGGACATACAGGCATGGGACCGCGGCGTTGACACTGTCTGGATCGATCAGGATGCAAACGTCGTCACGATCCCCTCGCCGATCCTCTATCCAATTGGTTGCAAACCAACGTACGATTTCGTCATCCATATTGTGGACACGACCAAGTGCGCGCGCGCCACGATTCACGCCCGGGACTGCGCCAACAATCTGGCCGTGACGGTCCTCGTGGCATACACGAAAGGCGCAAAGCCTGGCATCGTGGCTTCGAAGACGGTACTCTGTGGTGGCGATTCCATTGTGCTCACTGCGACTGGTAATTTCGCCAGCTGGCTGTGGTCTACAGGCGAAACGAAGAATCCGATCATCGTTCGATCTGCCGGACAATATTCCGTGACGGGTGACGATGGCGAAGGTTGCAAATCCACTTCAGATCCGATTACTATTACTTCGTCACCAGCGACGCCGGTGATCACCCCGCCGGGGCCAATCACAATGTGCGAGCCCGCAACGGCTCCTCTCGACGCGGGCAACAACGGCTATGTCTCTTACCAGTGGCTCAAGGGTGGCGTCACTATTCCTGGAGCGACGTTACAGACATACGTGGCGAATGCGTCTGGAGCATACACCGTGCAGGTCACGAACGATTCCGGATGCTCGGGCACATCGCCGGCAGTATCTGTAACGATCAATCCCCTTCCGGCAAAGCCCGTCATCACTGCCGCGAACAATGTGCTGACGGCATCCAGCGTGGGTGTCACATATCAATGGTCGCTGGATGGCACGCCGATACCCGGCGCGACAAGTCAGAGCTACACGGCACTCACCGGTGGCAATTTCACGGTGACGATCGACTCCAACAATTGCACGAGTACTTCGCTGCCTTACTCAAACGCAGGTTCGACGCTGATCGCACTACCGGCGATGGTGGTCGCGCACGAGTCCGATCATATCACCCTGCCGCTTAGCATCGTGACATCGCAGAGTTTTGCCGCAGGGAGCCACCGACCGTTCACCGTTACGCTCAGCTACAATAAGACGCTTCTGGTGCCGGACCCGAGCGATCCGAATTTCACAATCGGAGTACCAGGGACCGTGAAATACTCAAGCACAACCGACTCGGCGCATGGGGTCATCGCGAATCTCCCCTTTATCGCCGCGCTCGGCACGGATAGTTGCACGACTGTTAAGATCGTTGCCTTCTCCTGGAGTACGTCTACAAACATCTCGGTAACGACGCAGGACGGCAACTTCTGCTTGATCGGGCTTTGCACGCAGGGCGGTACGCGGTACCTCGATCCTGAGGGGAAAGTACTACTCAGCGAGGCACGACCGAATCCCGCATTCGATAACATCCAGATCGACTACCAGATCATCGAGCGTGGCCCAACGACGCTTGTTATCAGCGATCTGCTCGGACGCGAAGTCCTGCGGCTTGTTGATGCCGATCAACAACCGGGCACGTATAGCGTCGCGGCCGACGTCAGTTCGCTGCCAACCGGGACGTATGTCTACTCCCTTCGCACACCGACGACCGTCAAATCCAATCACTTGCAGATCACGCGGTAAATGCTAAGAATTGCGCGAAAGACAACAAGACTCGTAGTAGCCTGTTCGGCACTTCTTGCACACAATGTGTCGCAAGCGCAGACGGCAGCCCCGCCGCCGGATACATCGAAAGGGACCTTCGGGATTCTACTCGACGGCGCGCTCAACATCCATCGGGCTAATTTCCAGGCGCTGCCGGGCGTGCCGAATTGCTGTCCGCTCTTCGAAAGCGGCTCCGGATTCGGTGGACAAGTCGGGCTCTTCTACGATTACGATGCCTTCGGCGACGGACATCTCGGCGTGCGTGCTGTCTACAACTCGCTCTCGGGTAAGATGACTGCCACCGAGCCGATCACCGTCGCGATTAATG
>JADGPZ010000198.1 GCA_017882165.1 Candidatus Kapaibacterium sp. | reverse complement strand
GCGATCAGGAAGAGCGAAAGCACAATGGCGGCCTTGACCCAGCCATGCCGTGTTCCGGCCATTTTTTGAACGCTAATCGTCCACAGCCCCGCCAGCATCATGCACGCCACTGGCACGCAGATGAGTAAATATCGCTCGAACGTGCGTCCCAGAAAGATCACCGTCACGATGTAGAGAAGAATGAAGAGCGCAGCATGACCGAGCGGCTTTGCAAACGCATCCCTGGCCCTGAGCGCGATTGTAATTGCCGCGACGAGTGCCACTTCCGTCACTCCGAAGAGGATGAGGTGCAATTTTGATCCGAAATAGAACGCGGCATTCTGCATGTCGTAGCTGCCGCCCTTTGCGAGGAATGCCGAGAGCCAAATCGGAGCATCGTAGGGCCAAATCGCAAGTGTCGCCACTGCCCCAAGTGTCATCGCGCCAAAGCATAGAATCGCCGGTCTGATTCGGTAGCGTCCTGCGATGACTCCAGCGGCAAGCCATAACGCGCCCGGAACGACCGCGTTATACTTCGTCAGAAATGCCAGCGCCCAAATCACAATCAGAAGTCCGAAGTCCCAGGCCTTCAGCTTGGATGGAGTGTCTGAATTCAGAATCTTCTCGAACGCGAGCCAGCCGCAGAGAATAAAAAAGACCTGAAATGAGTCCGCAAACAAGACCCGGCTGAAGGCAACTGCGAACGGATGCACCGCATAAAGGATCACGCTAAGAGAGGCAACTCGGGCGCTGAATATCTGTCGGGCGAGGAAGAAGAGTGGAAAGAGGGTCGCCGTGCCAATAATCGCTGCAGGCATTCGAAGCAGGGCAGGATCGCTCAAGCCTTTCATGCCGAGCAAATGCGCGATAGTCCAGACAAACGGTGCGTTCGAGATCGCATCCCACATCGGCGTATGGTTGCGGAGCATGTCGCGGGCGCCGACGGCGACGAATGCCTCGTCGATCAACAGCGAGTGGGCGGAGAGCATCCAGAGCCGCACGATGACCCCCACCACGAGCGCGACGGCGAGCCACGAGTAACCGTCGACGGACCGCACCTCCGTTCGTGTTGATTTCCCGCGCATTTTCATTGCCGGTTACTGGTTAACAGCTTTTGCTTGCCCACATCCATGAGCACTGAAACACCACGAACGCCCCTTAATCGTTTCGCGCCGATCGCGTATTCCACATTGTTAGTGGCTGCGGCAGTCGCCTCGCGATTCGCGGTGCTCTCGAACGATGCCTTTCCGCTCCGCTGGCAGGCCGAGCATCTATCCTTGAAAAACCCAGAGTCCTTCTACAACGGGTTTTTTCCAATCGGCTATCCCATCCTGCTACGTCTGGTTAGCTTCACGCACGAGCCGCTGGCCGTTCTGGAAATCCTTCAGGCGCTCACTGCGGGCTTGTTCGCGCTTTTTGCAATCTGGTTTTTTGCTCGGTATTCCGGCCGATTGGGTATGCTCATCGCGCTCACTTTAACACTCTTCTACCCATCGGTAATTCGCGCTGTGCTGAGTGCAACGCCCGATTTTGCAGTTGCGCTCGCGGCTCTGCTGGCATTCTATGCGATAGCAAAACGGTCTTATGGCATAGCGGGTCTTGCACTTGGCATCGGATCCCTCTTTCGGACGCACATGCTTGCACTGATCGTCGCCGTTATCCTGGCACTCATCTTATACGAGCGTGATGGGCGTCTCATGAAGCTGTTACGCCTTTGCCTCACGACGATCCCGTTTGTACTGCTCCAAGGTTTTTTTCAAGTCTGGTCGGGGCATGACTTTTTCGAAACATCGCAAGCCATCAATGTTTATCGCATGATGTATGGCATTGACTGGAGCCATCCGCCGACGAATCTGAACGCAGGCGTTGTTTCACTCATCGCGCACGATCCGATGCGATTTGCGAGCGCATATCTCGGAAATCTGTGGTCATCAGCATTCGCGATTATCCCGATTCTCGGAGTGCTGATCTGGCAGGTAAGATCGAAGAATCGGCCAACAAGTCTGCTGGTGATTTTGACCGCATCTCTAATCTACTTGCTGATTGTCACGATCGGCTATAGCCCGCGAGCAGTCGTACTGGTTTGGCCCGTGGTGGTACTTGCCATCACAATGATCCTTCAATACGCACTCCGTCTCAATTCCCCGACTATGCTCAGAGCCGCTCCTCTGCGGTGGATGGTGGCAGGTTTGCTATTGGTTGCAATATTTGCCACGATCGAGATATTCCTCGGCGCCAATCATGCCGCTGCGCGTGTGAGTGAGTACACAAGAATAGAGGATGCACTGAACGTCCGGACTCCCGAGGAGGCACAGCGTATCTACACGGACGATTTCGGTCTGTACTTCCCTCATCTGGATGCCATCACGCCGCGCACTTCCGGCGGATGGGCGGAGATCGGGTTGCCGAATTACCTTGAGGAGAATCCACATCTGACTGATTCTACGGCTGAGGGTTTACGTGCCAGTTTGCTCCAAAACGATCTGCACACGTTGATTTTTCGAATCCCGCCCATCAACCAGCGCGCCTACACAAGCGCGGCAGAAGATTCAACACATTTCAAGATCCATTTCCGAACTGCCCATCACGCGATCTATTCGGTGGAGTGATCCATTGCGGGTGGTGGCAGCAGCGCGCCGCCAGACAGTTTGATACGGGCAGCAATCGCATTGGAACAGTCGTGTGCCCAAGGACTCTGCAGGTTCAGCAGGAGCGCGAGTTTGAATGGAAATACCGAAAAGCTTGCGACAGGGAGGAGTGAGGAGTCTCTCGCGACGCCATAGGCATCTTCCACCAAAGTAGTGTGCCCACCGGAATCCCGAACTGGGAGCAGGAGAAGGTCCGGATGCTCGCTTCGAACGACTGCCGCGCGCTCATCGCGTGTCCGCGAGTTGGCAATTCGCGTGTCGTTCAGGCCAAAGAGATCGAGATGCCGGATGCCGCTCTTATAAACCACGTATCCGGCATCGCCATAGGCAAGTGTCAGCGAGTCGAAATGTGGCAGCATCCGAAGTTCAGTCACAATCCCGTCCATACTCGCGTCCCAGACCTCCTCATGTGCTGCGAGCGATTGTACCGTTCGTGGGCTGCGCAGCATGAGGATCGCTTGCAGAAGTAGAATCGCCCACGGCAACGCCCGGATGTGCAAGCGCTCAGAGAGATCGTGCAGACCGGCCGCGGCCGTTCCACAAAGTACAGCAAATGAGGGCCAAAGGAAGCGGTCGTAGAGTCCCTCCAAAGGAGTGACGAACAAATAGAACACGAGCAGCGAGATGCTCCAGAGTCCCGCAACGACCAGGACCGGACGTGCTCGCCAAAGCCGAATGCCGAACGAAGCGATGACGAGCGCCAGCATGCTCATCGCGAACAAGCGCACGTATTGCAATCCCGGCAACAGCTTGGCTGATTCGCTCACCTTGAGGTAAAACGAATTGGGAAGCAATGAGCCGAAATACCAGAACTTCCAGGCAGCAAAGAGCACCATCGGAAGAACGAAGGCGTAGAGCGCAGTCTTCAATTTGGTCCAATAGGAACTATACGTCCTCTTCCCATTAGCCAAAAGCATGATTGCCGCCAGCAACGCTCCTTCGGGCCGCGTGATCGTTGCAAAGAATACGAAGCAAAGTGCGACGACAAGTTTCTCCCGCGCGAAGTAGAGCAGCGAGAGCACAATCAGCAGCACGAAGAGGCTCGTCTCCATCCCGCTGAGCGCGTTGATCCAGGTGAGCGGAGCCAGAAAATAGATCAAGGCTGCGACCAACCCGGTGTTCGCATCTCGCAAGTGCTCAGCAATCTTATAGATGACGACACCCGAGACGACCGTTGTAGCAAGCCCCATGAACCGGGCTGTTGCAAGAAGATCGCTCGTCACAAATCGGGTCAGCGCCAGTAGGATCACAAACAGAAAATTCGTGTAACCTTCGGTGTGCGGGCCACCGATATTCCAGACAAGTCCATGCCCAGAAGCGAGATGCTCGGCGTATCGAAATGAGATAAATGTATCGTCGAACGGAAATCGCAACCGGAATTGCCACACAATGCACGCGATGGCCGTCGCACCAAGCGCGAGCCATGTCTCATGCCGCTTCCAGAGTGTCATCATGCTAATACGGCAACTTGAATAGCAGTAGCGTGTCCTTCCAGTCGGATGGATGGAAGTAATCACGTCCCACATCGCCCGACATGCCGATCTCTCGATCGATCAGAGTGCCAACACGCTGCACAGTCCGATACAGGGAATCGACACTCGCCCGATCCTTCGGGAAGGTTGGCGAATTGTAGAGCACGGCGTAATTGACATGCTCACGCGCCAGGAAGGAATCGATCGGCTCTTCAAGCTCAGGAAATGAGATGAAGTGATCGGTCATCACGCGAAGGTGCGAATCTAGCGACAACCGTTCGAGTGCGGGCGGTTCGGCAAGGACCAGAGGATTACCTGCAATCTGTGAAGTAGAATGAATATCTTTTTCGATCGCATGAATGCAATCTGCGTTTGATCGATCAATCGTTCGGGCGGCGTTTGCACCAATTGTCACATCGCTCAGTCCCATGCCGATGAACACGATTACAGCAACGACCGAAGCATACGAGATTGCTCTGAATCGCAGAGCAACTTTCGTCAGTGCCAGAGTCACAGCAAGGAAGACCAACGGGAGGAGATGAATCAGGTAGTTGATCTCAGCGCCTTCCAAAAAAAGCCAGGAGAGGAGCACGATCCCGAGTGTGTTGGCCATAAGGCGCCCCTGCTTGCTCCGCTGAAAGTAGAACGGAACAAACCAGATGAGTATGGCAAACAGATACGCGGAAGATGCCTCGGACCAGAGTTGTTTTATACGAATGAGCATATTGGCTGATTGTACCGACCGCGAGAATGGGCGAAGGATCGGAATCGAAGAGAGAACATCGCGAAACTGGTGAGCGCCCGGTGTGAAAAGCGTGAGCGATCCGTGAGTGAGCAGTGAGGCAACGATGAGGAAGCCGAGCGTGCCGGCAATGCCGCCCATCAAGGCA
>JADGPZ010000084.1 GCA_017882165.1 Candidatus Kapaibacterium sp. | reverse complement strand
CGAACTGCCGATCGATCGGGTGCGATGTTCCAGCGAATGCTGCAGCACCCAGCGGCGAGCGGTCCGTTCGTCCGAAGCAATCGTCCAGCCGCTCGCGGTCGCGCGCCAGCATCTCCAAGTGTGCCATCAGATGATGGCTGAGTAGAAGGGGCTGCGCTTGCTGCAAATGGGTGTAACCCGGCATGACGGCATCCAAATGTTGCTCCGCGAGATCCAGCAGAACATCCATCACGTGCGTGATACCTGCCGCAAGATCCGGTATGGCAGTCTTGAGATAAAGCCGCTCATCGAGCGCGACCTGATCGTTACGGCTTCGACCCGTGTGCAGCTTGCCGCCCGTCGCGCCAATCCTCTGCGTCAGCCAGGTTTCGATGGCGAGGTGGACATCCTCCATCGAATCGTCAAACTTCAGCGCACCACTTTCAATCTCGATAGCAATCGATTCGAGCCCAGAGATGATCTGAGCAGATTCATCTTTTGAAATGATGCCGGTCGCGCCCAGCATTCTTGCGTGCGCGATGGAGCCGCGAATGTCCTCGCGCCACAATTTGGAGTCGAGCACGATGGAGCTCGAGAAGCGATGCGCAATGTCCGCGATCGCTTCCTGAAACCGTCCGCCCCACAAGGCACTCGGCATTAACTGATGGCCTCGATAGTTGAAAGCAAAGATTCCGGTTTACGAACGCGGGCGATTGTGCGCAGCGGCAACGAGTAGATCTTCGAAAAGCCCTCGCCTGCCGAGTGATCGAACGTGTCTTCGGCAGTGTACGAAGCGAGTGCCTTGTCATACAACGAGTTCGGCGACCAACGGGAAAGCACAGAGAGACCACCTTTGTAGAGCTTGACGGTAACTGTACCATTCATAGCCTGCTGGGTTCGATCGACGAATGCATCCAATGCTTCGCGCAGCGGCGAAAACCAGAGACCATTATAGATCAGATCGGCGTAGTCCTGCGAGACTTTGGCTTTGAAGTGCGATGTCCAGCGGTCGAGCGTGATCCGCTCGAGTTCGCTGTGCGCGAAGTGGAGCAGCGTCGCTCCCGGCGCTTCATAAATCTCTCGCGACTTGATGCCGACGAGCCGGTTCTCGATCATATCAATGCGGCCAACGCCATGCTTCCCGGCGAGACGGTTGAGTGTTCGAATCAATTCCACTCCGTTCACTTTGCGGCCATTAAGTCCAACCGGAATTCCCTTTTCGAATTCGATGGATACCTGCTCGGGAGTATTCGGAGCAGCTTCGGGCGAAATCGTCCGCTGATATGCATCTTCCGGCGGCGCGACGGTCGGATCTTCGAGTACGCCGCACTCGATGGAAGTGCCCCACAAATTCTCGTCGATGGAGTAGGGCTTCTCCTTCGTCGCCTCAATCGGAATGTTGTTCTTCTGGCAATAGAGGATTTCTTCCTCGCGCGAGCCGAACGGCCAGTGGCGCACCGGCGCAATCACCCGCAAGTCGGGCGCAAGCGCCCAGACGGAAGCGTCGAATCGAATCTGATCGTTACCCTTGCCGGTGCAACCGTGTGCGACGACGGTACACTCTTCTTTGCGCGCGACTTCGACGAGCGTCTTTGCCAGCAACGGACGGCCAAGAGCTGTGGCGAGCGGATACTCGCCTTCATAGAGCGCACCAGCCTTCAGTGCGTGCCAGAGGTAATCTGTTACGAACGATTCGGTGAGATCGACATGATAGGCCGCGCGCGCGCCGAGTGCCAAGGCGCGCTCCCTAATGCCGACGAGTTCTTTTTCCTGCCCGAGATCGCCCGAGACGGTCACGATCTCTGCGCCGAACTCCGTTTGCAGCCAGTGCGCGATGACCGATGTGTCGAGTCCACCGGAATATGCCAGGGCAATGCGCGCGCCCTGGAGGCCGCTAAGTCCGTTTGTGTTCTTTTCCATTAACTGATCCGTCTTTCTTTGATAGAATCTATGGATTCTATAGATTTTATAGAATCGATGACGAGTTCAATCTCCCTGTTCCGTAATAAACGCTCGAAGCCTCTTGAGAAGCTTCGAAATATCCTTCACCGATCGCGGCGCGACAAAAATCGTGTTGTCCCCGGCGAGCGTACCAAGTATTTCTGCCGCGCTAAGCGAGTCGATCAGCTCGGCCACCCCCTGCGCCCGCCCGGCGAGTGTCTTGATGACGATCATCGACTCATTCGCATGAATTGCAGTCACCTCGTAACTAAGTAACGCGCGAACCCGATGATCTTCGCTGCCGTCCGAGGCAAGGTATCGCGGACCTTCGGCGGTGCCGACGCGTGCGATACCCATCTCGGCAAGATCGCGCGAGAGGGTCCCCTGCGTAATCGCATGTCCCGCACGCCTCAGCGCGCGCGCCAAATCCTCCTGCGAGCCAACATGCTCGCGCGAGAGGATCTCACGAATGGTGAACTGCCGCTTCTGTTTGTCCATATTCTTCTTGCTCCCCTGCCTTTTCAAGGCGGGGGTTGGGGGGTGGTTGTGTGGAGGCGGCGAAAGAACCACCCCCTGCCCCTTCCTTGAAAAGGAGGGGGTCATCATAATCGACAGGCGCGAGCAACGTTGCCAGGATCGCCTTCTGCACGTGCAGCCGGTTCTCCGCCTGATCGAAGATCACCGAATTCTTCGACTCGATCGCCTCGTCCGTGATCTCCTCGCCGCGATGCGCCGGAAGGCAGTGCATGATGAGCGCGTTCGGATGTGCCAGCCGCGTAAGTCCCGCATTGATCTGGTAGTCCTTAAACGCTGTACGCCGTGCCAATTGCTCCGACTCCTGGCCCATGCTCGTCCAGACGTCGGTGTAAATCGCATCCGCCGAATCAGCGGCAATGCGCGGGTCATCGACGACCTCGATCGTGCTGATTCCCGCCGCTTGCGCCCGCGCCAGTGTGGCTGCGTCGGGCGCGTAGCCGTATGGCGAGGCAATCGAAAGGTGCATCGGATAAATCGCGGCCATCTCGATCCACGAGTTCGCGACGTTGTTGCCATCACCGATGAAGGCGACCTTTAGTCCCGGCAGCAGTTTACCATGCTGACGGATCGTGTAGAGATCGGCCAGAATCTGGCATGGGTGCGATTGATCGGTCAGCGCATTGACGACCGGGACCGAGGAGTGCTTCGCAAGATCGAGCAACATGTTATGATCGAACAGTCGCGCGACGATGCAACTGGAGTATGACGAAAGCACCCGCGCGACATCCGAGACCGCCTCGCGCTCGCCCAAACCCACGCCTTCATTTGAAAGATAGAGTGAGGTGCCGCCCAACTGGGCCACGCCAACCTCGAACGAGACGCGCGTGCGCAGCGAGGGCTTCTGAAATAGCAGGGTCACATGCTTCCCGGCCAGGGGCTTCGCATCCGTGTGCTTCAGCACATCCGTCAGGTGCATCAAGTCTTCGAAGTCCTGCTTGGTCATCACCGTGAGATCGAGCAGGTCTTGCTTTTGCGATGGGGTGGCAGAACCACGCTTCAGTGAACTGGCTCGACCGAAGACTTTCTCCTCGCGGATGATCTGCGTGCCGACACCTTCGTGCGTGAAAATCTCGAGTAGCAGCGAGTGGTTTGTCGCACCGTTGATTAAGTGGACTTTCTGGACACCATTCGCGAGTGCCTCGAAGGCTGCATGGATCTTTGGGATCATCCCGCCGGTGATGACGCCTTGCTTGATGAGCTGCTGCGCGCGGGCATTTGTGAGCGTTGGCACAAGCTCCCCATCGACGAGCACACCTTCCGTATCGCTGAGGAAGAACAGCTTCTCCGCGCCGAGCGCCTGCGCGATGCCGCTCGCCGCAATATCGGCATTGATATTGTAAACCTCGCCAGATACAGATACACCGATGGGAGCGATGACCGGAATAATGCCGGAAGCGATCAGTGTGTTGAGGAACGCCACGTTCACGCTCTCGACTTCGCCGACCAACCCGAGATCGTATCCTTTCGGCGCGTATTTCTTCGCGGTGATAAGATTGTTGTCAATGCCCGAAAGCCCTACTGCGTTGCCACCATTGCGATTGATAAGCCCCACGACTTCCGTATTCACCGTGCCGGCAAGCGTCATCACCACGTTCTTGAGCATCGCTGCATCCGTATAGCGCTGACCGCCGACAAAGCGGCTCTCTGTTCCCAATCGCGCGGCGAGATCGGTCACGGAGTTTCCGCCGCCATGCACGATGACGACGTTGATGCCGATCTTTTTCAGCAGCGTCACGTCTTTCGCGAACGACTCCTTCAGCGCGGCATCCGTCATGGCCGCGCCACCGTACTTGATGACGAACGTCTTGCCCTCATAGCGCTGGATGTAGGGCAGCGCGCTGGTGAGAATTTCTTCCTTGGTTTGCATCTCTGGCGTCATGACCGGTAGCTTGCGTTGATGTGAACGTACTCTTTTGAAAGATCGCAGGTCCAGAAGTTCGCTTCCGACTCGCCTTGATTCAGGTCGATCGTAATGGTGATATTTTCTTGCGAGAAGATTTTTTTCGCACGCACTTCGTCGATCACGATGTCGTAATTCTTCCCGAGCACAGGTAAATCGCCAAAGAACAATTCGACGTTTGCGGGATCGAAGTCAATGCCGGAATATCCAACAGCCGCGAGGATGCGACCCCAGTTTGCATCCGCACCGTGGATGGCGGTCTTGACAAGATTGCTGTTCGCGACGGATTGGGCAGCCTTGACCGCTTCTTTTTCCGTTCGTGCACCGCGCACGACAATCTCTACCAATTTCGTGGCGCCTTCCCCATCGCGCGCAATCATCTTTGCAAGACGGACCAGCACATGTTCCAGCGCGGATTCAAACAGATCGAACTCCGCGCCCTGCACGATCGCCACACCGGACATGCCGTTCGCCAGCATTAGCGCCATGTCGTTCGTGCTCGTGTCACCATCGACGGTAATGCGGTTGAAGGAACGGTCGATGAGACGGCCGAACAACGTCTGCAACAGCGGCTGCGGCACCGAGGCATCGGTCGTGATGAAGGCCAGCATCGTCGCCATGTTCGGCGCGATCATGCCGGAGCCTTTGGCAATGCCGCCAATACAGATAGGTTTGCCGTTCACTTCGAATTCGACGGCGACTTCCTTCGAGTACGTATCCGTCGTCATGATCGCAACGGCCGCATCATTGCTGCCGCATTCCTTGAGCTGCGCCGGAAGCTGTGCGATGCCTTGCAGGACATTCTCCATCGGCATGTATTGCCCGATCACGCCGGTCGAAGAGATCAGCACTTCTTCTAAAGGAATGCTCAGTGCCGTTGCAGTCGCCGCAGCCATTGCCCAGGCATCCTGCATACCGCGCTCGCCGGTGCAGGCGTTGGCATTGCCAGAGTTGACGACGATCGCCGAGCACTTCTTTCCACCTCTTGCGAGCAAGGCCTTATCCACGATCAGCGGCGCAGCCACCGTCTTGTTCAGCGTAAAGACCGCCGCGACATCCGCCGGCACTTCGCTCTTGATCAGCGCGATGTCCTTCTTGACTTTGCGAATACCGCAGTACAGTCCCGCCGCCGAGAAGCCGAGAGGTGCAGTCACACCACCATCAACCTCTTCAAAGCCCCCTCTCCCAGCAGGGAGAGGGGGTTTGGGGGTGAGGTCCTCCACGACGACAAAATCCTCCATTATTAAACTCATAGCAATCCCTCCGTCTCTGGAAATCCACAGGCAAGGTTCATATTTTGGACGGCCTGACCCGCTGCACCCTTTACGAGATTATCTAATGTTGACATAATAATGACTTGGTTGCGGTCCGGCACGACCCGCAGCCCGATATCGATGTAATTTGTATTCGCCACGCGGCGGATCTCCGGAATCCGCTCGGCACGGAATCGCACGAATGGCTTGTCGCCGTAATGCTCCTCGAAGGCATCACGAAATCGCGTGGCGCGGCCATCCCTGGCCGCGCTTGGTCGGGCTGTAATTGTCGTGTAAATCCCCCGCGTGATCGGAATGAGGTGTGGGATAAACGTCACTTGCACCGGTTTGCCACCGATCTCCGTAAGCGCCTGCTCCATCTCCGGCGTGTGCTGATGATCGCCGGCGCGGTAAGCACGAATATTCTCATTCACTTCGACGAACGAGTATTCGATGGCAGCCTTGCGGCCTGCGCCGGAGACGCCGCTCATGCCGTTGATTACAATGGAATCGGGCTCAACTAATCCATTCGCCAGGAGCGGCGCGAGTGCAAGGATCGCGCTCGTCGCGTAGCAACCCGGATTCGCAATCAATCGCGCAGAGCGGATTGCTTCTGAATTCCACTCCGGCAAGCCATAAACTGATTGCGACATAATCTTCGTGGAAGCAGCCGAATGCTTGTAGAATCGTTCGTATTCAGCAGCATTTGTCAAACGGTGATCGCCGCTGAGATCGATGACGATCTTTCCGGCTTCGAGCAGCGCTGGCACCAGATCAATCGCCTCGCCATGTGGCAGCGCGAGAAAGCAAATCTCGGCATCGAGAGAACCGACGCCATCAAACGATTCGAATTCCATCGCATCGCCATGAGCCCTCCCGGCATGGACACTGCTGACCAGCGCGCCCGCCGAGGTATTGGCAAACGCATGCGTCAGCCGCACCGATGGATGCCGATCCAACAGACGCAAAAGCTCGCCGCCGGAGTAGCCCGACGCCCCAAATACTGCTGCCTTTAACTGCTTCACGCCGGTAAGACAGAATACTTATGCAGAAAGTTGCATAATTATGCAGGCCTTATTCAGTCTTTACGATTTGCGCGAACACCGATCCGGTTTGAGATGTGTTGTCTAATTCATCATGTGGCCTGCGGCTTTATTGATTTTGACATTTCTACTCGCATCGTGCGGGGCGCCACCGCGCGGCGACGTGACGATTACGATGAAATCTGGCGAGATACGGCACGGCCGCTTGCTTGCGGTTGAGAACAATGAAGCAATCGCGCGGCTTGAACCATGGGGAGATATGAGTCACACGAACCTCGATAGCATCGCATCGGTCGAACGGCGCGGGGCGGTAAGTCCACTGGCCGTTATTGCGGGCGGTGTTATCGGAACGGCGATCGGCTCCTGTGTAGCGGCCGTCATGTATAACAACTGGACGGCAAGTCACAAACCCGTGGCGGACCCCCGCTCCGTGGACGCGACGATCGTTCAACCACCGGGGTTACTTGACATTTTTGCATTCTCCGCAATTATTAGTGGGACGGCCCTCGGTATCTGGGGTGGCACGTTCATTCACAAGCCAAGCACCTCACTGATGAGGGACGATTCCACGTTTGTTGCGCGGCTTCGCTCACTTTCATTGTTTCCGAATGGATTGCAACGCGTCGCGAGCGATTCCTCAGCAGAGAATAGATGACTCCAGAATACTTGAATCTCGAACGTGACCTACGCCGAAACATCTCGGGCGAAGTCCGCTTCGACCGTGGCTCGCGCGCGATCTATGCCGAGGATGCTTCGAACTACAGGCAAGTCCCGATCGGCGTTGTCATTCCGCGCAGCATTGATGATGTCGTCGCAACAATTGCGATTGCCCGCGAGCATGGGGCGCCAATCCTCTCTCGCGGCGCAGGGACCAGCATCGCCGGACAGTGCGTGAATGCGGCCATTGTCCTTGACTTCTCGAAGTATCTCAATAATGTCATCGAGATCGACCCCGCGCAACGTCTTGCACTAGTTCAGCCGGGATGTGTGCTCGACAATCTGCGAAGCGAGGCTGAGAAACACCACCTCACGTTCGGTCCCGACCCGGCGACGCACAAGTATTGCACTCTGGGCGGCATGATCGGCAACAACTCGTGCGGCGTCCACTCCGTCATGGCTGGCCGCACCGTGGATAACGTTCATTCGCTCGAAGTTCTGCTTTACGATGGCACGCGGATGAAGGTCGGCAAATCAATAAAATCCATCGATTCTATAGAATCCATAAGAGCAAGAGAAATATACCAGCGGTTGCAAAAACTGGCAGAGACCTACGCCGACGAAATCCACACTCGCTTCCCGGACATTCCTCGTCGGGTTTCTGGCTATTCGATCGATCAGCTTTTGGCGGAGAACGGCTTCCACGTTGCGCGGTCGCTGGTTGGCTCGGAGGGAACGCTCGTCACGATTCTCGAAGCGACGGTCGAGCTTGTGCCAAGTCCATCGGGCCGCGTTCTGCTCGTTGCCGGTTATGATGACATGGCCGTCGCTGGCGATCGCGTGCCGCTGGTGCTTGAACACAAGCCCATCGGCTTCGAAGGCATGGACCGGCGGCTGACGAATGCGATGCAGAAAAAAGGTCTTCACGCGAACTCGCTCCCACTGCTTCCTGGCGGTGATGCCTGGCTCTTGATCGAGTTCGGCGCGGATACGATTGCGGAGGCGCGCGATGCGGCCGAGCGATGCCGGAAGAGCCTCAAGAGCGATGGTGCGCTGAGCGATGCGCGTATCTTCGACACGGCGCAAGATCAGAAATCCGTCTGGACCGTGCGCGATTCGGCGCTCGGTGCAATCTCGCGCACGCCGGGCGAGAAGGACAACTGGGAGGGATGGGAAGATGCCGCTGTGCCTCCGGCGAAAATCGGTTCGTACCTGCGGGAGTTTCGAGCGCTGATGGACCGCTTCGATTACAGCGGCGCACTCTATGGCCACATCGGTGATGGCTGCCTTCACAACCGTATCGACTGGGATCCAAAAAGCAAAGAGGGCATTGCGAAGTGGTTGCGATTTGTCGATGAAGCTGCCGACTTGGTACTGAGTTATGGCGGATCGCTCTCCGGCGAGCATGGCGATGGTCAGGCGCGTGGCGCGCTGTTGCCAAAGATGTTCGGGCCGCGACTCATGGAAGCGTTCGAAGAGTTCAAGAACATCTGGGACCCCGATTGGAAGATGAATCCCGGGAAGCTCATTCGACCCTATCGCATCGATGAGAACCTGAAGTTCGGCGCAGATTACAAAATGCCGATCGTCCAGACGCATTTCGCGTTCGCCGATGACGATGGAAGTTTCGCGCGCGCTACCGAACGCTGCGTGGGCGCCGGAGTCTGCCGCAAGGAGCACGATGGGGTGATGTGTCCGAGTTACCGCGCAACTCAGGACGAACAACACGTTACGCGTGGACGCACGCATTTACTTTGGGAGATGCTGCACGGTGATGTCATAACTGACGGCTTCAGGAGTGAAGCGGTTCGCGAGGCGCTCGACCTTTGCCTTTCGTGCAAGGGCTGCACCGGTGAGTGTCCCGTACGCGTGGACATGCCGACCTACAAAGCGGAATTTCTCTCGCACTACTACAAAGGCCGTTTTCGCCCGCGCGCAGCATACGCAATGGGTCTCATCCACTGGGGCGCGCGCATTGGCTCGCTTATGCCGCGACTCGTAAACGCTCTCACGGACGCGCCGATCACAAGCGCGATTGCGAAGAAGATCGCAGGCATTCATCCGAAGCGCACTATCCCGCGCTTCGCCAAGCAAACATTCAGACAGTGGTTCGCCAAGCGAGAAAGCGATACCCTACACCCTATACCCTATACCCTCGAACCTCTGCCCTCTACCCGAACGGTAGTGCTTTGGGCCGACACATTCAACAACTACTTCCGTCCCGAGACCGCAATTGCCGCAGTCACAGTGCTGGAGGATGCCGGCTTCACCGTCAAAGTCTATAAGCAGACGATGTGCTGTGGGCGTCCGCTCTACGATTGGGGGATGCTCGATCAGGCGAAGAGGCAGCTTCTCGAAATTCTGAAGATCGTGAGCGACGATGTCTCCTCCGGTATTCCGATTGTCGTGCTTGAACCAAGCTGTGCATCCGTCTTCCGCGATGAAGCGCGCAAGTTGTTTCCGGAGCGCGAAGATGTGAGGCGGCTCAGTGAGAATACATATCTTTTGGGTGAGTTGTTGAACAAATTTGTCATTCCCGCGAAAGCGGGAATCCAAGCCCCCAGTCAGCCTCTGCAATATCCCAATCTGGATCCCCGGCTCGCGCCCACGCTTCGCGGGGATGACATTCGAGCAATCGTGCAGCTCCACTGTCATCATCACGCCATCCTCGATAAGAGCGCAGAGGGTGAAGTATTGAAACAGGCCGGAGTTGATGCCGAGCAACTCGACGCCGGATGCTGCGGCATGGCGGGCGCGTTCGGATTCAAAGAGGAGCACTACGATCTCTCGATGCAAATCGGCGAGCGCAAGCTATTGCCGAAAGTTCGTGCAACGCCCGACGATCATCTTATCATTGCGGATGGCTTCTCCTGCCGCGAGCAGATCGAGCAAGCGACGGGACGCAAGACGCTTCACCTCGCGGAAGTGCTTGCCGCGCGAATGGATCGCTGATGCCGAGCGTGGCCGCTGGCAGTGGATAGCGATGAATCCGCTATCCACCGTCAACGAGCAGGTGCCTTAATACACGCCCGTCACGAACCAATGCGACGTTGGGAAATAGACGACTGTTGCGGTCTGGCCGTCTGCAACGGTCGCGCCAGAGATATTCTGCGAATTCCCGCTGCTGTTGTGGACGTAAACGACCTGCCCCGTCGTTGTGCCTGGCATTGTGATCGTAGTGCTCCCACCGGTGGTAATTTCATAGATACTCGCCAGTCCATCCAGAGTCGTAGCTCCGGCTGTAACATCAACATTCTCGGTCTGCTGAATGAGGTTGCGCCCGACTTGGACGTCGGTCGAAGTGATGATCGTGCCACTGGTATTGACCGCCAACACGCCGGTGCTGCCAAGCTGGATCGTATTGTCCGTGCTGACGACAGACCCCGCGCCGATCGCAGCAGCATTCCATAGTCCATCCACACCGACATCCGCGCCGTTTCCGAGCGTGGTAATATTGTTACCCGACTGGTTGCCCAAACCAGCCTGGAAACCCGAGAATGTATTGCCTGCGCCGGTCGTGTTGAGTTCGCCCGCGTTTGCCCCGGTGAAGGTATTATTGATACCATTGGTCGGGTCGTTGTTCGCGCCCGCGCCCGCGCCGGCGAAGAGAGTACCGGTCCCCGGGTCGGCGAGCACTGTGGTGCCGCCGATCTGGTACGCCCCGCTCGTGTTGACGGCGGTCACGCCGCCATCGCCAAGCTGGATGGTATTGCTTGTCGTGACGACCGCATTGAACCCGATCGCCGTGGCATCCGAAAGGCCATCGCTGCCGACATCCGCCTGGAATCCGAGCGCCGTGAGGTCGCCACCCGTCAAGTTGTGGAGGCCCGCCGAGTATCCGAAGAAGGCGTTGTTGGCGCCAGACGTGTTGCCTTGGCCAGCCGCGTAACCCATGAATGTATTCCAGTCGCCAGTATTGGCGGTGCCAGCCTGGCTTCCCGTGAAGGTGTTGGCAGAGCCGGTCTGATTGGAGTAGCCAGCCGCCTCACCCAAAAATGTATTAGTGGAGCCGAGCGTATTGGAGAAGCCGGCGTCAAATCCAGCGAATGTGTTGTTGGACCCGCCTGCGTTACTTGCGCCTGACCCTACTCCGGAAAAGATATTGTCCGTCCCTGGATTCGCCAGCACCGCGACGCCGTTGATCTGGTAAGCACCAGTGGAAGAAGCAATATTGAATGTCGTCCCGACCTGGCCGGAGCCATCGACGTTGAAGCTGCCTGATTGTGGAAATGTATTGTTTTGGATGTAATAGTCGGAGCCCCAGGGAAGATCGCCCGGCCGAATCGAGCTCGATACGAAGTCAAACCCATCGCCACGAAGGTAGTCTCCCCATGTCGCCCCGCCGGCGATTTGGTCTCCAGTCCCCCTGTTTACCGCGCCGGAGGTTCTGACTAACGTTACGCTGCTGTTGCCAAGTTGGATGGTGTTGCTCGTGGAAACCAATGCACCGGCTCCGATTACCGTTGAATTCGTTGGCCCATTTGCGGTTACACTTGCTTCAAAACCCAACGCTGTATTGTACGACCCGGTGGTGTTGCCGTAAAGCGTATTACTCCCAACGGCGACATTTCCGACGCCTGTGGTATTGGAGTAGAGCGCGCCAATGCCGCATGCGGTATTCCAATAACCGAGCGTATTGAGATACATGGCGCTCATCCCAATCGCTGTGTTTTGATAACCCTCCGTATTAAAGAAGAGAGTAGCCCCCCCGAATGCCGTGTTTTGGTAACCTATCGTGGTATTATAGAGCGAAACTTCCCCGTTTGCAGTGTTACCAAAACCGATCGTGTTGTGGAAGAGCGCATTAGCACCGCTTGCCGTGTTCCAACTGCCCGACGTGGTGAACTTCAGTGCCCCTACTCCACTCGCGGTGTTGTCGTTGCCCGTCGTGTTGCTGTAGAGAGATAGGTATCCGATCGCGGTGTTCTCAGAGCCCGCCGCATTATAATAGAGCGAGAAAGCCCCGAGCGTGGAGTTGTAGTTGCCCGTTCCGCTGTATTGCAGTGCGCGTGATCCAATAGCGGTGTTGTCGATGCCAGTCGTGTTCGCGGCCAGTGCGGCTAATCCATTCGCGGTGTTCTCCCAGCCCAACGTGTTGGACGCGAGCGCATAATACCCGGTCGCCGTGTTGAAGTCCCCACTTGAGTTGGAGAGGAGAGCCTCCGTCCCGATCGCGGTGTTCATCTGGCCCCCGGTGTTGGCCGTGAGCGCCAGTGCCCCGACCGCCGTATTGTAGCCGTCCGCTGTGTTGGCCGCGAGCGCACTCGTCCCGATCGCCGTGTTGTCAAGGCCTGTCGTGTTAGCCTCCAGTGCATACGCTCCGATCGCGGTGTTACCATCCACCGTGTTGTTGTAGAGTGCCTGATTCCCCATCGCAGTATTGTCCGAGCCCGTCGAGTTGGTGTAAAGCGCCCACGTCCCGGTCCCGGTGTTGCCGGTGCCGGTCGAATTGGTGGCGAGCGCGGAAGCGCCAGTTGCGGTGTTGTTGTCCGCGCGGTTGCTTTGCAGCGCGAAATGTCCGTTTGCCGTATTGTTCGAGCCGGCAGTGTTCACGTTCATGGCCTCATACCCGATCGCGGTGTTGGCATTCCCTGTCTGGTCGTCTGGGAGCGCTTCATACCCAAGCGCGACATTGCCCGCGCCCGTTGTAATGTTGTATAAGGCCCAGTACCCAAGCCCGGTATTGAAGGTACCACCACCCTCTATGGCGCCCGACGGGATATTGCGCACCCGGAACTGCAGATCTTGCGCATCCGACGTGCCGATGTAATTTGTTTTATACGTCGTGCCCGCATTGCCGGTAAGCGCCCAGCCCGAAGCACCGCCACCACCGCTTGCCCAAATCGGCGGCACGCCCGCTCCCTGCGATGTCAGCACCTGACCCGTTGTGCCATGCGATCCATTTGGAAGCAGTGCGCCAGCGAATTGGATCGCGCCATGCGTATTGACTAACGCAACACTGTTGTCACCAAGCTGAATGGTGTTGCTCGCACTGACGACAGCACCCGCACCGATAGCCGTTGCATTTGAGAGTCCATCCGCACAGTCTGCGCCAGCTCCATAGGTCGTAATCCCACTACCAGTGGTGTTGTTGTAGCCAGCCCGGTACCCGGAAAAGGTATTCCCTGTACCGGTGGTGTTATATTCGCCAGCATCGATTCCCACAAAGGTATTGGAGGTGCCGCCGGCGATGTTAGTCCCAGCCCACTCACCTACGAAGAGATTGTTTGTCGACAGACTCCCCAGCAGCACTGTGTTGCCGCCGATCTTGTACGCGCCGCCGGTTGTGTTGAAGCTGCCGTGCGAGGTGACGGCGGTTACATTGTTATCACCAAGCTGGATAGTGTTACTTGTCGAGACGACCGCGCCCGAACCAATGGCGGTCGCGTTTGTGAGGCCATCGGCACCAATATTCGCT
>JADGPZ010000083.1 GCA_017882165.1 Candidatus Kapaibacterium sp. | reverse complement strand
CGCCGCGCGCGCGAGTTGGATGTGGATGACATTGTCGGGGCGATGAAGCCGCCGAACCTTGTGCATCCCAAGATCGGCGAGAAGGCAAAACTCATCGAGATGGTCCGCACGAATGCAAAATTCCTGCTCGGCGAGATTAAACTGCAAAAGATGAAGGACGCCGAGCACATTCCACATGTGCTCAAGGCGATCGAACGCGATTTGCACCTGACGAAGCCGCCCCGTCGCATCGAATGCTTCGATAACTCGCATTTGCAAGGCACGGAATACGTCGGCGCGATGGTCGTCTTCTTCGATGGTAAGCCGAAGAAGTCGGAGTATCGCAAGTACAAGATTCGCACCATCACGGAGAACGATGACTTCGCCGCGATGCGCGAGGTTGTTACTCGTCGGTATGGTCGCGCCCTCGAAGAGAAGACGGAGCTTCCAGATCTCATTATCATTGATGGCGGCAAGGGGCAGCTTTCGAGCGCCTACGAAGTGATGTCGGAGCTTGGATTGCAAACAATCCCGATGTTCGGCCTTGCGAAGCGTCTCGAAGAGCTATACGTCATGAGTTCGCACGATCCACTTGTGCTGCCGCGATCGTCGAGCAGCCTGAGACTTTTGCAGAACGTGCGTGACGAGGCGCACCGCTTCGCGATCACCTATCACCGGCACTTGCGTGATAAGCGGACGATCCAGACCGAACTGACGAACATTCCAGGCGTGGGGAAGAAGACCGCGATCAAGTTGCTTGAGAAGTTCGGTTCGGTCGAAGGAGTACGTGCCGCCAGTGAACCGGAGATCGTTTCAACGGTTGGCCTGAAGGCGATGAAGGTCATAGTCAATTATTTCAAAGATCGGGCGTTTGCAGACGCGGCTGATGCGGAGAAGGCTACGAATGATGCCGAGGAGATCATTGCACAATGATCGCCCTTCCCAAAACAGGCGTTCTGCTTGGCATCGAATCCTCCTGCGACGAGACAAGCGCTGCTGTGCTTCGTAATGGCGAGCTTGCCTCTGTTGTCGTCTCCTCGCAATTCTTCCACGAGCGGTTCGGCGGCGTGGTGCCGGAGTTGGCTTCGCGCGCCCATGTTCGGGCAATCCTTCCGATCGTCCGAGCGGCTTTGAACCAAGCTGCACTCTCCATAGACGAAATGGACAGCGTAGACGCAATCGCTGTGACTCATGCCCCTGGGCTGATGGGTTCGTTGCTTGCCGGTCTCAACTTTGCAAAAGGTTTGGCGCTCGGTCTTGGCGTTCCACTTATCGGCGTACATCATATCGAAGCTCATATCTTCAGCGTGCTGCTCGAAGAGCATCATCCCGACTTCCCCTTCATCGCGCTAATCGTCTCCGGCGGACACACGATGCTGGTGCTGGTCAACGACATCGGCCACTACGAACTCCTCGGCGAGACGCTGGATGATGCGGCTGGCGAAGCATTCGATAAAGTCGGCAAGCTGCTCGGTATGGGGTATCCTGCCGGTCCCGAGATCGACAAGCTCGCTCGCACAGGCGATCCCCATTTCATCCGCTTCCCACGTGCCATGATGGAGGAAGGCAATTCCGATTTCAGCTTCAGCGGTATTAAGACCTCGGTTTCTAATTGGTTGAAGAAGCATTCAGAATATTCCATTTCTGATATCGCCGCCTCATTCCAGCGCGCTGTCGTCGATGTCCTCGTTACGAAGACCATCAACGTCGCCGAGAGCCTGGAAGTCCGCGACATTGTCTCCGCTGGCGGTGTTAGCGCCAACTCGGAACTGCGTGAGCGATTCCAGAAGGAGTGTTCGCGCCGTACGATGCGATTCTTCGCGCCGCGACCGTTGTTCTCGACCGATAACGCAGCCATGATCGCGATGCTCGGCGCTCTCAAACTCACGCGCGGACAAGCGAGCGATCTCTCACTCACCGCCATGCCGCGAAAACCGCTCGCGGAGCGAACAATCCATCCTGCATAAATGCAAATCTCCAGTCTCGTCGGCCACACCATCGATGTATTCTCGAAGTTTCGGAAGAATCCGGCGCTTCCGGCGGACGCCGTGATCCGCGCATTCTTTCACGATCGCAAGTACCTCGGCTCGAAAGATCGCCGCTTCATCGCCGACCAATACTTTAGCGTCATCAAGAATTGGCGGCGGCTCGAAGCACTCGTTACCGATTGCTTTGAGGATCGGGAGATCAATGTCGAACGTATCGTCGCCGCGCATCTCGCTGCGCTCGATGGCCACGCCGCCGCCGAGATCGTCAGCATGTTTGATGTCATACGCGATGCCGAGAAGCTTCCACTCGCTGCTGCCGAGGCCCTCGCCGATCGTGACCGGGAGAACGCTCGACTTGCCTTGCTCCCCGATGATGAGCGCCTCGCCATGTTGCACTCATTCCCAGCTTGGTTCGTCACGCGCCTTCGCGCGGAGTATCCCGATGCGGTTGAGTCGATCCTCATAGCGCTCAATGGCTCGTCTCCACTTTGGCTGAGGACGAATACCCTCATCACCGACCGCGACTCGCTTCGAGAAGAACTCGAAGAAGAAGGCATTATCAGCGAGCCGTCCGCCATTGCAAGCGAGGCACTAAAGCTCGAAAAACGAGTCAACGTTTTCGGCCTGCACTCCTTCACGCGTGGCGCATTCGAGGTGCAGGACGAAGCGAGTCAGCTCGTCGTGCCGATGGCGCACATTCGCAAGACCGCGATCAAGGCGCTCGATGCCTGCGCCGGTGCGGGTGGCAAGACCCTTCACCTGGCGGCGCTGATGAAGAACCACGGCGAGATATTCGCATACGACATCGATCCATACAAGCTCGAAGAACTCAAGCGCCGCTCCCGACGCGCCGGCGCGCAGAACATCCGTCTTGTGTTTCCCGTCGATCGCGAGAAGTGGCTCGGTCCCGAAAAGCAAGCCTGGTTCGATCTTGTCCTCGTCGATGCGCCTTGCACCGGCACCGGTACGCTCCGTCGCAATCCCGGAATCAAGTGGCTGCTCACAGAGCAGATGCTCGCCGAACTCGTTGCTAAGCAGCGCCTCATCCTGGAAGAGAATGCCGGCTTCGTCAAGTCCGGCGGAGCGCTCGTATATGCCACGTGCTCGGTCCTCGAAGAGGAAGGGGAGGAGCAGATGGCGTGGTTCACCGCCCAACATCCCGAATTCCAAATTGAGGAAACCCTCCGCACTCGTCCCGACACTTTGAACATGGATGGGTTTTTCGCGGCGAGATTGCGGAAGGAATCCGCCCAGAATCTCGTTTCCGGCTCACGACCCGGCCAAACATCTTCATGACCCTGCCTACCCAACTGACTGTCCTGCGCATCGCCCTCGCGGTGGTGTTTTTCGTGATGTTTGCGCTTATTGAGCCGCCGATGATCGGCTGGGCGGCGTTCGTCTTCACCATCGCGGCCGTGACCGATTGGTGGGATGGCCACCTCGCGCGCTCGATGAAGATCACCTCCGCGCTCGGCGCGTTCCTCGATCCATTGGCCGACAAAGTTCTGACGGGCGCTGCACTCGTTGCGTTCGCATGGAAGGGGTACATTCCGATGTGGATGGTCGCGTTGGTTCTCGCTCGTGACATTTATATGACAGGGCTGCGCGTCGCGGCAGACGGCATCCGTCTGCATTTTAAGACCACCTACTTCGCTAAGGTGAAGACCTTCGGCCAGATGGCATTCATCATTGCTGTACTTTTGCTTCTTCTTTTGCAGAGTGGATCACTCGGGCTCACACTTGGGCGCGAGTCACAGTCCATACTCCGGTCTGGAGTTTTGGAATGGCTGATGGGTGCGATCACGTTGCTGACGGTAGCGTCTGCCATTATGTACTCGTATGATAATTGGGCCGTGCTGCGAACGGTGGCAGTGCGTTACATTCTCCGGGGTACCCAAAAGGAGCCGAATTGAGGAAATCCGCCAGGATGGAGCCCGAACACTTCGATTGGTTTGGGAAGGCACGCTCGCGGCTGTGGGCACCCGCGCCGGATCTCTCGCGCGTTCCGAAGCTCGCGCTCTTCGTTGGGACATTTGCGTATAGTGGTCTATCGCCAGTAAGCTCCGGCACTGCCGGGAGCCTTGTGGCGGTCCTGCTCTATTACTTCTTGCCGCCGCTTCAGGGTCCGCTCACACTCGCGCTGGCCTGCGCGGTTGTTCTGGTCATCGGGACGTGGTCAGCCGGCATCGTCGAGCGTTCGTTGGAGCAGCAAGATCCCGGCATCGTGGTGATCGATGAAGTCCTCGGCCAGTGGATCGCGCTTTTTTCTTTGACGGCGCTCGATCACAGCGTAGCCACAATGATCTTCGCGTTCCTTTTCTTCCGCGCGTTCGATATTGTCAAGCTCCCGCCGGCGCGATTTTTTGAACGAAGGCCGGGCGGATTCGGTATTATGATGGACGACGCTGTTGCCGGCGTCTATGCAAATGTTGCGACTCGTGTGCTTGTTTATTTGCTCTACAGATTCATCCTATGACCGCTGAGATTATTACGATCGGTGACGAGCTGCTGATTGGGCAGGTCGTCAATACCAATGCAAGTTACATCGCGCGCGAGCTGAACGCCGCCGGCGTGGAAGTTCATCGCACCACGACCGTGGGCGATAACCGCAAGGCCATCATGGCAGCATTCCGAGCAGCCTGGAAGCAGCATGATGTTGTGATCGTGACCGGCGGATTGGGTCCGACGCATGACGACATTTCGAAGGATGCCGTCGCAAAGTTCTTTCGCAAGAAGCTGGTGCTGCACAAACCGACGCTCCGACTTGTCCGCGAGCGGTTTGCGAAATTGGGCGTTGCGAAGATGCCGGAGATGAATGTGGTTCAGGCGATGGTCCCGGAAGGATTCAAAGTTCTGCGCAATGACCGGGGTACCGCGCCGGGATTACTCTATCAGGATGGTGGAAAGACGTTCATCATTGTCGCCGGTGTGCCGGCCGAGATGGAATTCGTCATGACGGACGGAGTCTTGCCCTATCTTCGCCGGACCTACAAGAAGCGGCTTGAGACGATTATTCATCGCACACTCATGACGAGTGGCATCGGCGAATCCATGCTGGCGGAGAAGATTGGCGATCCCAGCTACTTCCTCGTCAAGGGGACGACGCTGGCGTTTCTCCCGCGATCGGGAAACGTGCGGCTCAGAATCAGTACCAGCGCCACGACGCGCACCGCTGCCGAGCGGGAGATTGATCGTGTCGAGGCAATCCTTCGCGAGAAGGCAGGGAAGTACATCTTCGGCGCCGACGATGAGACGCTGGGATTCCACGTCGTGCGATTGCTTACCGAGCAACATAAGACCGTCGCGACTGCCGAGAGTTGTACCGGAGGGCTTCTCGCCGCCCGGATAACCGAGATCCCAGGATCGAGTGCTGTGTTTCTCGGTTCTGTCGTGGCCTATCACAATGACGTTAAGCAGTCCGCCCTTGGCGTGAAGGCGTCCACGCTCGAGCGTCATGGCGCCGTGAGCGAGGAAACCGCGATCGAGATGGCCGAAGGTGCGCTCGCCAACATGCGAACCGACTTTGCATTGAGTACCACCGGAATTGCCGGTCCCGATGGTGGTACGCCGGAGAAGCCTGTCGGTACCATCTGGATCGCCCTTGCAGAGCGCGGTGCTAAGACGGTTACGAAGAAACTCTCTCTCGATTTCGGCCGCCTCACGAACCGCGAGCGTACCGCCAATGCCGCGCTCGAAATGCTGCGAAAAAGGCTCCTCGTCTGAACCATGATTTTAGGAGATTTCAGAGATTATGAAGATGGGTTCAATTTCCATCTCAATAATCCCTGAAATCTCCTAAAATCATGGTTCAGACTTATGCACAGGTTTAAAATTCAACCCTTTAAATCGCGGTTCTGGTTTAAAAATAGACCGAAAGATGACATAAATTTAAATAGACTCTTGACATCGCCTCCAAAATGATGTATATTTGTATGTCGGGCATGGCAAGAATTGTGATACCCCTCACGATCGCTCGGCAAGAAAGACATAATTGAATAGCAGCATTTCGGTGTGAGACTCCCGCCCTGAGTTATCCACGCTGACCGATTAGCAGATGAGATCGTGGCCAGAACCTCAATAAAAAAGAGACTTAAGCGGATTCTCCGATCCCCGCGCCTGTTGCTCATTACAGGCGTGCTCACCGTGCTCGGTATGACCTTGCTCTTCGCAAATAAGGGACTCTGGCGGCACATCTCGCTCCGCCACGAACTCGGCGAGCGCCGGACCTATCTCGCAAAACTCCAGACCGACGAGGAGACCGTCACCCGCCACATCGCGCTACTCAAGATCGAAGACGCCGGCACCATCGAGCGCATCGCCCGCGAACGCTACAACATGAAACGGCCGGGAGAGATGATCTTTAGGGCGGAGTAAGGTCTCTACGAGATATTACTCTCAATCGCCAGCAGAATCTGTTCGGCGACTTCGAGGGCGCGGAGGCCGTCCTCGCCACTGACGATAGGGCGGGTGTCGTTTGCAATTGCGTCGCGGAAGAGTTCGAGTTCGTACTTTAGGGGATTGATGTCCTGCACGTCGGGCTTTTCGTAAATAATGGCGCGCGGTACATCACCTTTCTCGATCTCGCCCAATTTCATTGTCAGTCCCGCGTGGTGGGCGCCCACTGCGGCGCCCTCATCCACAAGCCGGAAGACCTCGACCGATTTCGCACCAAAGTCAAGCGAGAGATACGCATCGTTCTCGAATATCCTTAACTTTCGCATCGGATTCTGCGAGATGCGGCTGGCGGTGACGTTCGCCACTGCGCCGTTCTCGAACTTGATGCGCGCGTTTGCGATATCCAACTCCGTAGAGACGATGGCGACGCCCGAGGCGTCGATGGATTTCACTGGCGATTTCACGAGCGAGAGGATCACGTCAATGTCGTGGATCATGAGATCGAGCACGACGGCCACATCGGTGCCACGTGGCTTGAACTGCGCCATCCGGTGGGACTCGAAAAAGCGAGGATCCTTCAGGTACGGCTCGACAGCCAGTAGTGCTGGATTGAACCGCTCGATGTGCCCGACCTGAATCTTGACGTTCTGTTCGCTGGCTTGTTCGACGAGCGCCTTTGCCTGCTCGGTCGTCGTTGTGATCGGCTTCTCGATCAGAACGTGCTTGCCGCGCGCGATCGCTGCTTGTGCGATCGCAAAATGCGATTGCGTCGGGGTTACGATAGACAGTGCATCGACCTTATCGAGCAAGGCTTCGAAAGTGGGGAAGTCCTCCGTCTTATGCTCGTTCGCGACCGCACTCGCGACGGCGCGGTTCTCATCGAATACTCCGATAAGCTGCGCGCCATCAACTTCCTTCCACAGCTTTGTGTGGACACGGCCAAGGTGTCCAACGCCCGCGACTCCAACGCGTAAATGACTCATCTTGCTTTACAACGAATCACCATCATTGCCCGGACCAATATCATTGGCGGTGGCCGGCCCCTCCGCCGGTGCGGCTTCCGCCGATGCGTCCTCCGCCTGGCCGTTCGCAGTCTTCTTGCTTTCGGATGCCTTCTTCAAATTCTCGACCACCTTCGCAAGATTGAACATGCGATTCTCCTTATCAACGGGTGGCAATTCGCCGCTGCTCATTAGGATGTCGATCTCGCCGGCGTCGAGCGTCTCGCGTTCGAGCAAGGCCGCCGACATTCGGTGCAGCACGTCCAGCTTGTCCGCGAGGATCTGTTCCGCGCGCGCCGCACCGGTCTCAACAATGTGGCGCACTTCTTCATCAATGATGCGCGCCGTTGTATCCGAGAATGTCTTCTGATGGCCGTAATCTCGGCCTAAGAAGATTTCTTGCTCGGCCTGACCGTACTTGAGCGGCCCGAGCTTATCGGACATGCCCCAGTCGCAGACCATCTTGCGAGCGATGTCGGTTGCGCGTTCGATGTCGTTGCCCGCGCCGGTCGTAATCTGGTTGAAGACGAGCTTCTCCGCCGAACGCCCACCAAGCGCATACGTCACGACCGCTTCGAGGTAATCGCGTGAATACGTATGCTTCTCGTCGATCGGAAGGTAGCTCGTCACGCCAAGCGCGCGGCCGCGCGGAATGATCGTCACTTTATGCACGGGATCGGCCTCAGGAATTGACCTCGCAACGATGACATGGCCGCTCTCATGGTACGCAGTGGTCTTCTTCTCCTCATCACTAATCACTGCGCTCTTGCGCTCGACGCCCATCATGACCTTGTCCTTCGCGTTTTCGAAGTCATACATGGTGAGCTTATCGCCGCCTCTGCGGGCCGCGAGCAATGCCGCTTCGTTGACAAGATTCGCAAGATCGGCACCGCTCAGGCCCGGAGTGCCGCGCGCGAGCGCCTGAAGATCGACATCGGGCCCAAGCGGCGTTTGGCGCGTGTGGACTTTGAGAATGCCTTCGCGTCCGCGAACGTCCGGGCGGTCGACGACAACCTGCCGGTCGAAGCGTCCAGGACGGAGCAGCGCCGGGTCAAGCACGTCGGGCCGGTTTGTCGCAGCCACAATGATAACGCCGAGGTTCTGCTCGAAGCCGTCCATCTCGACCAAAAGTTGGTTGAGCGTCTGCTCGCGCTCGTCATGTCCGCCGCCAAGGCCGGCGCCACGGTGACGGCCAACAGCATCAATCTCGTCAATAAACACGATGCATGGTGCGTGCTTCTTCGCTTGATCGAAGAGATCGCGCACGCGCGAGGCACCAACGCCGACGAACATCTCGACGAAGTCCGCGCCAGAAATCGAAAGGAAGGGTACGCCAGCCTCACCGGCGACGGCACGCGCCAGCAGTGTCTTGCCAGTGCCCGGAGGTCCGAGGAGCAGTACGCCGCGCGGAATTTTCCCGCCCAACTTCTGGAATTTCGCCGGCTCACGCAAGAACTCGATGATCTCGACAAGCTCGACCTTCGCCTCGTCCGCGCCGGCGACATCGTCGAACGTCACCTTCGGCGCATTCTCCGTGCTGAGCTTGGCACGCGAGCGCCCGAAGCTGAAGATGCCTTTTGCTCCGCCGCCGCCCATGCCTTGTCCGCCTTGCATCCGGCGCATGATGAATATCCATGCCACAATCAGCACGACCCACGGCAGGAAGGAGAGGAGGCTATCGGTCAGCCCGCCGGTGCTATCGGTCTTCGTGATGTTCACGCCCTTCTCACGCCATGTTTTCGATTGGTCGGAGAGCGTTTCAGGGATAAGATTGGTGATGATGTTGCGGGCCATGCGCGACGTGTTGTCGACCGTATTGACCTTCACGTCCTTCGAAAACTGACCGTGAAAGCGGTATTGCGTCAGCCCGTATTGCTCGACCTTGCCGACGGTGAAATCGCCTTCATCGAGCAGCCGCTGGTATTCTGTGGTCGAAACTTCGATCTCGGGTGGATTACTGCTGCGGTTGAAAATTACGACCAGGATGACGACGCCAAGCAGCATCGCCGCCCAAAGCAGGACCGTCCGCATGATGTGACCGAAATCCATCTCGTCGCGGCGGTTTGGACTGCCTTGCGTCCGCTTCGGCTGCGGCCGAGCCTGACCTTGTGGCGCGCTACCTTGCGGTGCGCTACCTTGCGGTGCGCTATCCTGTGGCGAGCCGGTAGGGGTGCCCGGAGGCACGGAAACGGGGCGGCGCTTGCCGTTCTGGGACGGGGCGGTCCCGTTCTCAGTCGCAGCTGGAGACGGATTTGGCTGCGCGCCAGCCGGTGGCTGTGCTTCCCGCTCTGTTGATGTATTTGGATTATCTGACATTAAGAATTGATTCGGGCGAAATGTGTATCCCTCTACGTGCCCGCACCTGGACCGTTACACGGTAAACCCGCCGGTGGCTGAACACGGCGGTTTCCGGGGCCGTGCCCATATCCCTGCGTGGGCAAAGCGGCGGGTGCGCTTATAGGTTGACGGCCAACCCCGCTACTTATTTGCTCGCGGCGAGGGTGCTCCATTTTGACCCATTAATCTGAAACGGACTTGCGCGGGTGGCAGTTCGTCTCGCGTGCAACCCGCCCGTTATCCCGTCCGATGGCTGCTTGTGTCGCTTGCGGCCATGCTTTGCATCGCCTTTTTCCCCTACATCTTCGAGGGGAAGATCTTCCTGCCGACCGACATGTTCGACACGATGACGGCGCCGTTCAATGCGCACTACGGTCCACCACAAGCGCAAAATTTCTATCCGTTCGATGGGATCGTCCAGACCTATCCCTATAAGGTCGAGACACAGGAAGGCTTGCGTAGTGGACAACTTGCCTATTGGAATCCGCATATCCTCTGCGGTTATCCGCAGTATGCGGAAACCATGGGCAGCAATTTCGATGTGTTCAATGTGGTCGGCGTTTGGCTCGACCCATGGCACACGATCTTGGCAGAGGTCTTGCTCGAGTTCTTCGTGGCCGGCGCGGGCATGTGTTTGCTCTTGCGATTCTTTGGCGTACAGCCGGGGGTCAACCTGATGTTCTCGGCCGCATACATGCTGAACAGCTTATTCGTTGCCGGTGCGATGCCCCGATGGGCCGCGGCGTCATTCTGCTGGATGCCGTTTGTTGTCCTCATGCTCGTTCGCCGTTATCGCTATGGCCGAAGGGAGGACCTCGTGTATGCTTCACTCTTTCTTGTGCTTTCCTATCTGGGCGGCAATCTCCAGTCGGCTTTTTTCACAACATGCGTCGTCGCGTGTATCGTGTTGTTCTACCCGTCCACAGATGACTCAATCCAATGGCTCGGCCGGGTCGGAATGCTTGCCGCAGTGCTGTTCGTGGCGATCCTGCTTTCGGCGTCGATGTGGCTGCCAACAGTTCAATTGCTCATTCAAACGCTCGAGGGCGGCAGTTTGAACTCGTCCAGCGTCTATGCAAAGTATTCCGTGATGCAACGCATCCTTTCGATCCCGTTGCTTCTCTCATTCTACTTTCCAGCGCTGGCTGGCAGTCCGGCGGTCTTCAATCTCAAAAAGATCGCAGGTGCGGACATGACGGATTTCAACGGCGCCATCGCCTTTGTGCCGATGCTGTTTGCGGTTTGGGGGTGCGTCGTATTACGGAAGAGGAAAGAACTCCTTCCGTTTGTCGTACTCGCTGGTTCCGCAATTATCCTTCCCCTCCTGACGCCGCTCTACTCGGTCCTGTATCATCGCGTCTTCATCATCGCGACGTTTTGCTTTTCCATCGTCGGTGCGGTCATGTTCCAGGCCTTCGTCGATCGCCGCATCGATCGCGCAACCGTTGCACGAGCGATCGGCCGGATTCGGATGGCATTTGGCGCCTTTATCCTTGCGTTGGTTGTGATTTGCGCCTATACGACCCTCCAGCGCGACGCGCTTGCGGAACGACTGACCGGAATGCTCAAATCATCCGTTCTGCATTCCGCATTTGGAAGCAGCACCGAAGCCTGGCTTCTTGCGCGCGTGAGAAACACTCTGAACTACTACTCGTTTTTCTCGATGGGACTTTGGTTGCCGGTTGTTCTCGCATTGGTGACATTGGTTGCGATCTATCAGTTCGCCGCGGGCAAGCTTGGCGCTCGCGCGTTGGTTGGCATTGCTGGAGCCGCCACATTCATCCAACTCGTTCTCTTCGTTCGAGTATGGTTGCCAGCGATCGATCCGGACACGTTCCCGATGTATCCCGTGAGTACCGTGACGACATTTCTGCATACGCACTCAGTCCAAGGACGATACATGGTGTGGCAGGACCCGGCGAAGGACACCTATATTTTGCATCCGAATATTGCCACTGTCTATGGCATGAATGATTTCGATGGGTATGAAAGCCTGACGCCAGGCACGATGAGTGTGTTCTATCACCGCCGCATTGCTCCAGATTCGCTCGATCTTCGACTGCTCGGCCTGTCGAATGTGAGGTATGTTGTCACGCGAAGTCGCGTCATATCTGACCCGGACGCACGACCGGTTCTGACCGCCGAGGGATTGACCATCTACGAGAATCTTCGAGCAAAGCCTCGCGCCTATCTGGCCGCAGGCGTCAGAGTGTTAGCATCCGATAGCGCGGTCACGGGCAAACTATTGCAAAGCGATTGCGATGGGTCAGAGGCGTTGCTCAATCGCAAGGATGCGCCGAGTAATCTGGAGGGTCACTATGCATCCACTGGCGACATCCAAGTTCGAGAGGCCGGGAATGAGGAAGTCTCGATACAGGCGATGGTGCCTTCGAAGGCCTTCCTCGTTCTGACGGATACCTATTATCCCGGCTGGACGTGCTCCGTGAACGGCGCGCCCCGGCCCATCTATCGCGTCGATGGATATATGCGCGGCGTGATGCTTGAGGCTGGAAAGTCCGTCATTCTCTTTCGATTCGAACCGGGACTATTCACGGCTGGCATCGGTTTGAGCGGCCTCGCAGCAGCGTTCGCATTGTCCGCGATCGGATATCTGAAGAGACGCCGCGCGCGCAATCAACAATCGGAGATCTGATTGGCCGGTCAACCACGTATTGGTGCGAATGGAAGTATTATCAATTATCATACCTGTTTACAATGAAGCACGGACCGTTGGGGCGATCATCGAGGCCGTCCTCGCGGTCGATCTCACACCGCTCGGGCTGGACCGGCAAATAGTCGTGGTTAACGACGCGAGCACGGACGACACGCTTCTCTCGCTTCGTCCCTTCAGCGAGAATCCGCAGGTGACAATCATTAGCCACGAAACGAATCAGGGAAAGGGCGCGGCCCTGCATACCGGATTCGCAGCGGCGCGCGGAAGCATTTGTATCGTGCAGGATGCCGATCTCGAATGCGATCCCCACGAAATTCCGAAAGTCATTGCGCCTATTGTCGATGGACGCGCCGATGTCGTCTTTGGATCGCGTTTTGCCGGGGGGCCGACGCACCGTGTCCTGAATTTTTGGCATTCGCTCGGCAATAAGGTACTCACGCTGCTCTCGAATATGCTCAGCGATTTGAACCTCACCGATATGAATACGTGCTACAAAGCGATTCGCACCAGCGTCCTGGTGCGCATCCCGCTCAAGGAACGCCGGTTTGGATTTGATCCCGAGGTCACGGCGAAACTCGCCCGGCTTTCGAGGACCGAGCGGATCCGGATTTACGAGGTGGCCATTTCCTACACCGGCCGTACCCAGGCGGAAGGCAAGAAGATCGGCTGGAAAGATGGACTCAGTTCCATCCGCTGCATCCTGAAGTACAATCTCTTTCCAGGCATGAAGCCGCCGACTACCGCACGATAAGCACCCGGCCCACCTGACGATTCCCGTCTCCTGAAAGCACGACCGAATACATACCATCTACAAGCCCCTCACCCGCGAACGGAATCTCGTGCGGCCCCGCTTCCATCTCGCCCTCGAATATCGCCGATCGCAGAATGCCGAGTTCGTGGTAAAGACGAAGTGAAACGATCGCGCGGGAGGGAAGCGCGAATGCAACCAAAGACTTCGTGGAAAGCGGATTGGGATAAATGTCGAGCGATGAACTCTCGACGCTTTTTGCCGATGGCACACTCAGCGGCAGACTCGCAAGCGGCGCGCGCCAGATGCCACGGGAGGCCGTGGCGACGTAGGCGAAGTTTGCGTCGGTAGCAAATCCCACGAATCCACTCAACGTATCCCCAGACACAAGCATGGAAACAGAATCGTTACTCGCCACGCAATAGAGAGAAGTCACGCCCTAGCTATTTTGGCTTCCGGTTATTAGTCTGCTGTCAGCCAGTTTGAGGAACAGGGTGGATCCGATGCCCGGGATCTGTCTCCAGCTCTTCCCTGTATCTCTCGAAGAAAGCAGTCGCCCGCCATCAGAAAGATACAGGTTTCCAAACTCAGAAACCAAGACGTGAGGTTCTTGAAAACTTGGCCAATCACCATCATGCCAGCTCACTCCTTGGTCTGGGGAAGAATAGAACTGACTCTCAAGGTAGTCGGGGGCGAACCTGATTGCGAAGAGTTGACTTCCAGCATCGCCAATGCACGGGATGTAAGACTCTCCGGGGAGCTCTGGCAATGGTAAATTGGACCAGCTCATGCCATCACTCGATAGTTTCCTTATGTATGACCCAAACATCTCGTAGGTCGAGAAGAAGACGGTGC
>JADGPZ010000082.1 GCA_017882165.1 Candidatus Kapaibacterium sp. | reverse complement strand
AAAGGCAGAGCCATCGACAACATCTTCATCGAACGCTTTTGGAGATCCCTCAAATACGAATACGTCTATCTGCAACCCGCAGACGACGGCGTGGCACTCTACGACGGAGTCCGGGACTACATCGACTTCTACAACCGAGAACGATTACATCGATCACTCGGATACCACACACCGCTTTCGCACTATCGGAAAGCCGCATGAGTTCATCAAAAACCATCTTACTTACCCATGGAAATGGTCCTAAGGATTGGGGACATCATAGTTTCATAATGATTTTGAGAATGTGTTTGCGACAAATTACTTTGAGGTAGCGTCGGCTGTGGTAAGCGAGCCGCTGATGCTATCTTGTTTGGTGAGTACAATAGTGATCGTTGTGGTCTTCGTCACGGAGAGCGCAATCGGACCGAATCTTTTTTGACCATTGACCGTCATCGTGCTCGATGGCTGAAGTGTGAGGACGGCGCCCTGCACCGCGCCATACGTCTTATGGTATTTCTTGCCGGCGATTGCCATCATATTCTTCACATCCTGCGCAGCGAAGGTGATCGTGTAGGAACCTGCTTCAGACTTCGAAAATGTGAATTTGCCATCATCGCCAGTCTTCGTCCTTGCGATAGATGTTCCGCCTGGGTTCTTTCCGGCTCCCACGCCTATTCCCGGTATCGGATCACCGGCAAATGCAACGGAGGATACCACGCAGAGCGCGACGAGCGCGAAGAGAATGCGCGCTGTCAGTGTGTGTTTCATGGTGAGTTGTTTCATTGATGGATTTGTCATTCCCGCGAAGCGTGGGCGCGAGCCGGGAATCCAGGTTCTACCTTGCGCCGCCCGGGGTCTGGATTCCCGCTTTCGCGGGAATGACAGTCTGGAGTTTTTAGAAGTGCCATTTACCTATTTCCCGCCCGGCTACCGACTCCCCAGGCCATTGATCGTCCCGCTAATGCTATTCGACGACGCGCCGACAACGATGCCACTTTCAAGCGTCTTACCAAACGCGGCCTTCCCGTCCGCCATCATCGGTGTCAGGCCATTATGCAGGTCGTTCACATTCACTCGCGCATGAGCCGCATCGCGTGCCCACATCGGTGTCAGGCCATTTTGCAGGTCGTTCACATTAATGCTGCCGCGCTTGATGTTGGAGCGCGGTGTACTGATGGCCGAGACCGAATCCGCAGGAGCGTTGCCGTTCATGCCAGTGCGGATGTTGGAGTGGGATGTATTGACAAGCGTCGTTGGATCCGCAGCCGGCGGGACCTGAATCTCGCAGCTCATGCTACCCCCCTTGCTCGCTGCTTTCGCGGCGAAGTACTCTTTGCTCCCGACCAACAGAAGCGTGTACGTTCCTTCGGCACGTTTTTGAATTCGAATTTGCCACTTGCGTCGGGGGTACAGCTAAACGTCTGGCCGCTGCTTGCTTTGAGGACGAGATGCGCGGTTTCGGTTGCTTCGGAGCGCGAAGCGAAGGCTAAGAATGCGAACGTGAATAGCGCCAGGAGAATGCGGGTAGTCAGTGTATGTTCCATTCGGGGAGTTGCTTTATGTATGGAAATTACGTTTTGGTGCGCCTGCGCCAGGATCACAATTGTTTTGTCGAAGCTCGTATCCGAACGGGAAAGACTGACACGAACAGGGTTATCTCAGCGACAAATATTACACTTTCAGAACTATGGCAACCGAAATTCTAAAAACAAACCCGCAGCTTCCGTGCCGGTGACTTCCGTGCCGATGAGCGGAGGATAAGTGCGAGCCGGGAATCGGGGTTCGGCTTGTCAGCATCGCGGTGTTCCTATTGTTCGAGGTGAAATATCCGAAATCGGAGTAATTGATGTTCGAGTCGTGTAACAACTCGGCGGTTTTGGAGCTATATTGTGGGTAGAACTATGGGCACCAAGTTTCTTATTGCAAGGTCAGTTTCGCCACATGCTGTTCATGAACTCCAAACAAAAATCGAAAGACAAAATGATTTGCGCTGTCCGGCGGCAATCAGCGAATGCGGCTTGGAATCGCCAATGTTCATGAAGCACAGATGCTCGCGCGCCCGGTTGCACATTTCTCCAAGGCAGCATGGAGCGTGGTTGTTGTTCAGAAATGTCATGTATTTCTGGGGCGCAACGCTGCTATCGGACTTCGGAACGGACGCGAATGGTGCTCCGTTTTGCGGGCTACCAGAATATGATATGATGAGTCCCGTTTTACACGTGATCACCTCGGACGCGCGCGGTGGCCTCGAGATGTATGTCGCGAATTTAGTGCGAGAGCAGGCTGCCCGGGCACGCGCCAATGCTGGGCCACCTGTGGCTTGTTATGCCCTGCCCGGAACGCTGGTGTACGAGCAGTTGGCGAGCGCCGGTGTGCGGCTCTTCGATGCGCGGCGGCAATCGCATTTTAGTCTTGTCGATATTCTTCGCATCCGGCGGATCGCGAAGCGCGAGGGGTTCGGTATCGTCCATTCGCACACGCGGTTCGACGTGTGGGCAGTGAGTCTTGCGTTGCTGGGCACGGCCAGCGCCCACGCTTCGATCGGGCACGTCCACTCGACCTACATGGTCGCATCGCCGAAACGCGATCCGCACCACCGGCTGATTTATTCACGGGTCGATGCGGTGCTCTCCTCGAGCGAGCACACGAACCGCGAGCTCGCCCGCTTCTTGCCGGTGGCGAAAGAGAAGCTTCACCTTGTGCGATATGGCCGGGATCTGGGTCGCTACGTGCGATCGGAGGAGGCGCGCGCGAAGATGCGGCGTGAACTTGGAATCGCTGATGACGAGATCGCCTTCGGTACGATCGGCCGGATCGAGCCGGGCAAAGGCGTTCGAGAGTTCGCCGAATCGTTGCTCCATCTGCCAGAGGACATTCGTCAGCGTGTGAAGTATTTTGTTATCGGAGCGCGCAACGAGACGAACGTCGAGGCCTACAACGAATCGCTCGTCGAGTTTCAGAAGCAACTGGAGCACGCGCCCACGCTGCGCGATCGCTTGACGATCCTCCCGTGGACAACGGACCCAGTCCCCTATCTCAACGCGCTCGATGGGCTGGTCCTTGCGAGTTACTGCGAGATGTATTCGCTCTCGGTGATCGAGGCGATGGCGATGTCGCTGCCGGTGATCGGTACGAACTGCGGCGGAACACCGGAGCAAATCGGAAACAATGAACGCGGACTGATTGTAGAGCCGCGCAGTTCGCAGTCGATTGCGAGCGCGGTCGAGCGATACGTCCGGGAGCCAGAGTTGATGCGGCAACACGGCGCGGCCGGTCACGCCTGGGCACAGCGGGAGCATTCGATGGCGCACTCGCTCGATGCGTTGGAGGCCGTCTATGCTGAGGTGTTGGCGAAGCGACAGTGCGCGGCCTTACCAGCCGATGCTATTGCACCTCACGCGGCGGTGGCAGTGAAGTAGGGCCGATCGCCCACGATCAGATAGAATTTTCTCGAAGGACTTCGGCGAAGGCTTCGAGGACGGACGCGACGGTTATCGACGTTGCAAGCTTTTGGTCGGGAGCAAAGAGCATCCGAAAGACCGTGCCGCGAATGGGATACTCCTTCTCGTCGACATAGAGTCCGACCGTCGGCTTGTGATATGCTGCGGCAATGTGGACGACGGATGTATCCGGCGAAATGACGGCGCTCGCGCCCTCGATCGCAACCAGCAGATGGTGGACCGAGGGGGTCATGAGATACTCGATTCCTTCCGCGTTGTTGGCAGCGAGGAATGCGAGCACCGACTCGCTGTGGAGCGGCGCACTGGTCCAGAAGATGTGGAACTCTGGATAGCGAGCGTGCACCTCGCGCGAGAAGGCAAGCGCATTATCGAAGCCCCACTCGCGAAAGGACTGCGCGGCATCGGTGTTGAGCACGATATACCGCTGCTTGCCGACGCGATCGAGCAAGGCAGCTATCTCTGGAGCGAATGTTTGCTCGACTTTGGGATCCGCGAAGATTTGGGGCAGCGTGTCTTCGTCGGTGAGATGAATGTCGAGCGCAACTTCGAGCACTCGGAGCCATTGCAGAATCATCGGCGAGTTCGGCGGCCGCTGGCCAACGATCGAGTAAAGCCGTTCGTATTTCTCGCGGTGATCCCAGACAGCGGTTGCAGTGACGGCATGCGGCGCGACGATACGGGAGTAGATCGCGGCGCGAGTCTTATCGTGAAACGAGGTATTCAGAACCACGTCCCACTTCGCCGCGCGCCGCGTTCGGAAGAGGTCGGGCAGGATATGCCAGGCAAGTGCTTTGGAAAAGACGAAGACATCGTCGATCGCGGGGTCGGTCCGAAGGAGCACCTGATTTCGGCGGCTCCCGACGACGCCGATGCGAATATGCGGCGCGTACTTCTTGATGGAGTGCCACACTGCGGAAGAGAGCACCGCATCGCCAAGGGCATCGTATCGCAAGATGAGAACACTTTTTACTTGCTCTAAGGGCAGTGGGCCAGCGATCTTCTTTGGGCGGATCAGGAAGCCGAGTGGCGATGAGAGCAAAAATCGGAGCTGGCGCTCGACGGTACGGACAAAACGGCGCGCCGGAGAATCGAAAGCGGCAGACGATCTTCGTCTGCGGCGGGCATCTGCGTAACGGCTAAAGATGGACATGGACATTGTGCTAACGAATCGACGATAGGCTCTGTTCGCACAACCAGCACATGCCACGGACGTCTTCTTCGATCGATCGTTATACAGCCCGCACGCGCCGATCTGGCCGGATGGACGTTATCACCGATTCCCCGATCACCAGAGTCCGGAAGTCGGTGGAAGCGATTATCCGACCCGCGTTTTATCAACTCCTCAAACTATTCTTCGACAATCCGCCTCCTGCGACGAAGCTGGATTGCCGCACCATCAAGAGCCTGCTTGTGATTCCTTATGGCGACGCCATAGGCGATTTGATACTCGCCACTCCGATTTGGAACGCCGTAAAGCGGCGGAATCCCGGATGCAAGATCGGCGTGCTCAGTTCCGAACGGAATGAGTCGCTCCTGCGCGCTGATGGTGGCGTGGATGCGCACTACCGGTTTGAGAACCGGCGCGACTTTAAGCATCTCTCAGAGTTCAAGAGAGCACGCAAGGCGGACTACGAGGTCGTGCTGAATCTTCACTGGATGCACCTCTCCGATTACGGGCTCATCGCGAACTTCGCTGCCCCGCGCGCGATTAAGATCACGGCAGATCATGAACGGCGAGATAAGTACCGGCTGCTATTCAATCACATTGGCCGCCGCACACGGGATACGACACATCTTTCTATCCATAGCCTGGAGTTGCTTTCAGAGGCGGTGGAATTCGATCCCCCGCTCACGCTCTCGGAGTGTTGGCCGAGGATATCTATTCCAGACGAGGCGGAACAACTTGTCGCCGATCGGGTTCGAGAACACATGCCGAGCGGCTGCACGTCATACATCATTCTGCATCTGCAAGCCGGCACGGCATTTCGCGAGTGGGGCATTGCAAATGCACGTGAGTTGAGTGAGAGGCTTACCAATCGCTATCCCACGCTCACGGTCTTCCTCACGGCCGCGCCCAATACGCTCTCTCTTGCCGTGGACGAGTTACCCCGCGACCGCAGCAGCCATATCCAATTCTTTCAAACTTCGTCCGATCTCCTCGAACTGGCCGCGCTCGTGCGGAATGCCTCGCTGGTGATCACACCTGAGACATCGCTGATCCATTTTGCATCGGCAATGAAGACGCCGGTTATTCTGCTTACTTCGAACCGCTTACGGCCGCCGATTGAGTGGCTCCCGCTTGCGACAATTTCGAGATTGCTCGCTCCCGCGCAGGCAGGCAGCCCCGTCCAGACTATTCCGGTGGAGGAAGTGTTTTCCGCAGCTTGCTCTATGCTTGATGGCACTTGGCGGCAGTCGCAAACGTGCCTTGACTCAGCCACCGAGCAAGACCCGATGTATCAGTCAGAGAGCGGCGACCGATTGCTCTCTGAGTTTCAGAACACTGTATGGTCCGCCGTTGAGTGAAGACAATGTCCAACGATCCACGATTCATCAAGGCCTTTCGCAGACGCCGCCAACATGTGGACCACATGCGTGGCGAGCCGTGGCATCGCCTACTCGGGCGCAGAGTCGAACAGTGGAATAAACGACTGACGCTCGGCGCGCTGAGCGCGTGGATTCGCCCTCGGAAGGTCTCAAGCCCGTTGGATCCTCAAACAATTTCGACTGTCCTCATCATTCGCACGGATGCGATTGGCGACATGGTGCTTAGCACTGCCATTTGGCGCGTGCTCAAGAGACACTATCCGCATCTGAGGATCGGTGTTGTGGGTAGCTTTCGGAATTTGAGCGTGATCGCAAACGATCCGGATGTCGATCAGGCGTTTGAACTGATTGACATGACGCCGCGCAATCTCTTGCGTCTTGTTCGCGAAGTTCGAGCGGCGAAGTGGGATGTCGTCATCCCTCTTACATACAATCGAAAGACCAAGATGGCGCTGCTTTCCAAACTCTTCGCGCCACACGCGCTCGCGAGCATGGTCCTCTTTCGGTACGATCCCCTCGAGCATTATCGCAAGCTGTTCGCGATCGTTGTCGAATCGGGAATGTTGATGGACAAGCAGCCGATCCTCGATCTCATCAAGGTCCATCTGGAAGGGACGTTCGCAATCCAACTCTCGGACGAAGAATGGCGGCCATCGCTCTTTCCGAACGAGGGAGCGGTACGTTTTATCGGCAGTGAAATCGAAGAGAAGCTGCAAGCTGACGGTACGTCTGGGTTCATTCACGTCAATCTTGAAGCTCGAACACCCTTCCGCGAATTCGGCATCGAAAACTCATTCGGGCTTTCTCGTCTGCTTCGCTCCCGCTTCCCGGAGCTATCGGTTATCTGGACAGCATCCCCTGCGTCATCCACAGTTACTGAAACCTTCCTTGCGGGTCATCCGACACCCGGCATTCACTTTCAGAAGACCCGCAACATCGACGAGCTGATCGGGCTTGTCCGCCGCGCCGAACTCGTCATCACACCCGACACATCCGTGGTTCACATCGCTTCTGCCGAGCGTAAGCCCGTCGTAGCCCTCTTCCGCCATCACAGCGAGTGGCATCCCTACAAAGTGCCTGCGCATGTTCTGATCCCTTCGCTTGGCGAACCGGTCTCGACGATTCCCGTTGATCGGGTCACGCAAGCAGCCATCAGCCTACTGTTGAATATCGATCATTCCCCGTCAAGCACCAACTCTGCAGTTCATAACATTCCGATTCAGCCATGATTGTTGCCATCGCTGTTCTCTGTTTCATCAATGGATTTGCCATTTGGTTCTACTACGCGCGCACCAAGCGGATGTTGGGGAAATACCGGAATGTGGTGGATGGCGCATTCCTCAGGATCGAGACCCGACTCGAGCGAGGTGCTCACGAATTCGAGAAGAACAAAGACGAAACCCTGACGTGGGCGATCATGACCACATTCGACAGAAAAGAAATGACTGCTGGCACCATCCGAACGTTACGCGTTCACGAGCCAAATTTGCCACTCCTCGTTGTCGACAATGGGAGCAGGGATGGTACCCGAGAAATGCTGATGGGAATGCTTCGTGATGGAATCATCCAAAAGCTGGTTTGTAATAGGCACGCGGAAGTCCCTCAGTGGCAAAAGTCCTTTGCGGTATCACAGGGCATGAAGCTGTTGGCGCTTGAACTTCCGGCCTACTTCGTGTGGCTCGACGACGACCTGGAGGTAACACGCCCATTCGTCAACGATGGTATCGCACTGCTGGAGGCGTTGAAACCGGAGCGGGTGAAGGTTCTGAACATGACAGACAATGAGGTGGAGGAGCACAATCACCCAACGATCAAGCGCGTAACCGTTCCACTACCGGGAAGGACAGAGGAAGTGAAGATCCGGAGAACGTTCAACGGGCAGTTCGATCTCTTCTCTGTCGAACTGCTAACGGAGTTTGGCTATCCACCCGTTGCCGAGGGGATCAATGAGTGGGGCGCTGAAGACTGGTATTATTCTCGCCGTTTGGTGAATCGAGACTATAGGGCAGCCGTGTTCGTCGCTGCGAATCATCTCGGGCTCAAAGCATCGAAGCGCGAGGAGATCGAATTGCAGATCGGTGGATGAATCAGAGCGCGGCGACCGGGTCAATCAGATTCCGAGACTGCATGGTATGAAGCCGCTGGTAGAGACCCCCATCCTTGTTGAGAAGCGACTCGTGGTTACCAATCTCAACGATCTTGCCCTTATCCATGACCACGATGCGGTCCGCTTGTTGAATTGTTGAAAGTCGATGGGCGATGACGACGGCAGTCCGGTGGTGCAGCAAATTCTGAATAGCCTCCTGTACGAGCATCTCGTTTTCGGTGTCAAGTGCGCTCGTTGCTTCATCGAAGATCAGGATTGGAGGATCTTTCAGCAGTGCGCGCGCAATCGCGATACGCTGCCGCTGGCCACCCGAGAGCCGCACGCCACGATCGCCGACCATCGTGTTGTAGCCTTCAGGTAATTGCGAAATAAACTCGTGCGCGTTCGCAGCCTTGGCCGCATCAAAGATCATTTGCTCGGAGGCACCGCGGTTGCCGTAGGAGATGTTGTTGAGAATCGAATCGTGGAAGAGCAAGGTCTCTTGCGTCACAATGCCGAAAAGCCCGCGCAAGCTTTCGAGTTCGTAGTCGCGCAGGTCGCGACCGCCCAGGAGGATTCGCCCGGCGGTCGGATCGTAAAACCGGACAAGCAAATCGACGAACGTTGTCTTCCCTGCCCCGCTCGGCCCAACCAGCGCGAGAATCTCGTTCGGAATTATCTCGAGATCGATTCCGTCGATCGCATTCTCCGTTGTGGAGCGATATTGGAAGGAGACGTTCTCAAAGTGAATCGGTTGCGCGATCGTCTTTGGAGCTTGAACCGTCCCCGGTTTTACGCTCGGCTCAGCATCCAGAATTGCGAAGAGATTCTCTGCGGAGGCAGAGCCTTCATACAGTCGCGTGTTGAGTTCGCCGATACTCTTGATCGGCTGCATGAGCGAAATGAGTGCAGCCAGGAAGAAGAGCAACTCGCTTCCGTCCATCGTATGAGCAAACACTTCCTGACCACCGAACCACAGAATACCGATGAAGCCGAGGGCAGCAAGCATCTCGTTAATCGGACTGCCAAGTCCACGCACTCGTGCTAAACGGCGGCTACCATGGAAGTGCTTTTCGGTTTCCGTTTTAAAACGACGGACTTCGTAGCGCTCCATGCCGAAGGACTTCACGACTTTCACCCCCGAGATCATCTCTTGCGCGACGCTAAGAATGTCCCCCTGCAGAGCCTGTAACCGGTGCGACATGCGCTTGATGAGGGCGCCAAAGACTTTTACAAGATACAAACTCAACGCACCGATCGCCAACGAGATGATCGTCATGCGAACATTCGCCAACAGCATCGCGCTGAGAATCATAATGATCTGGACTGGTTGCCCGACAAGCGTCATGATGCTCGATGTTAGGGCGCCATTGACCTGACTGACATCGTTTGTGAGGCGGCTCAGGAGGTGACCGGACTTCCGATCGTAGTAGTAGTCGAGTGAAAGTGTTGAGAGCTTCTCAAAGACGGCGTCGCGCAAGCTGCGCGCCATCCCACTCTCGACGATGGCCATGATGTAGCCACTGATGTACTGGAAGATATTCTTGAGTGCGAACGTGACGAACACGAAGAGACAAATTCGTAGAAGCGAGGCCGTGGTATCGAGCGAGCCATCCGGCTGATTGACAAGGAAGAAGAGGCTGAATTGCTGCAATATCTTGCTGCCCTTCGTACCACCAATGCTCGGAAGCGAATGAGACTGACCGATGACGATGGAGACAATCGGCAACAGCGCCAGCAGGTTCACGCTGCCCATCAAATTTCCAAGGATGTTGAAAACGGATGACACAATCAGCTTTGCCCGGTAGGGACGGGCAAGAGGAAGCAGGCGGCGATAGGTGCGAATGAGCATGAGCAGGCGCAGTTTTACTGGGCGGCGATTGGCTTGACGGAGACCGTCGGTGCGCTACGGACCATCAATTGCTTGAACAGTTCAAGAACAGGCTGTGGTTCAAGCGCGGCAAGCGTCGGGTATTGCGTGTATGGCTCGAACGGGATGCCAACCGGCGTCCACAGGTGCTCGCCGGGTGTTGGTGTGAACAGGACCAGTGCCGGCACACCTGCGGCGGCGGCGATCTGCGTTGTAGAAGTGTCGGTCGTGATGAGATACTCGCATGAAGCGACCTGCTCGGCAAATTCCGCGAAACTTCGCACGAGTGGTGCAAGGTGAACGCGTTCATCGTGTACCGAGTCGACGATTTCTCGTCCGCGCTCGTGATCGTCTGGCGCAACAAAGATCACGACCTCGGAGCAACCCATCTCAACGAGTCCGCGAGCGATCTCGGCGCTTGCTTTGGATGGCGCGCACCGAGCCGGCACACGGGCGGATACATTGAACCCCACTCGTCCGTTGATCGGATTCGCCAGAAGGTTCAGCTCTGGCCGGAGATCGAGCGCATCAGGATCGAATCCGAGAGATCGCAGCAACTCTGCATTGCGCCGCGCGACGTGATACTGCTCCATGTCCAAATGTTGGACCGTAATATCGTATACTGGAGCATTCTCTTTGTCCACGCCGATTTTGCATTGTGCGCCACTCGCACCGAGTAGAATCGTAGATGTGACAGATGCTTTGTCGGTGAGATCAATTGCAATATCGAATCGCCGCTTGCGCAGTGATCGGAGCATTCCTATATCCTTGCTGAGGTTTTTGGAATAGATGAAGAGGTCGCAATCCGTTGGGAGCAGCGGCACGATGCCGACGTTATTCTTACCGAGGAGGAGTGCGATCCGAGACGCGGGAAATCGCTCGCGCAACGCGCGCAACACGAAGCTGCTCATGATGACATCGCCAAGACGGTCCTGGCGTAACAACAGAATGGATGGCGATGGACCAAACCGAGCAAGCAACTCCTCCGGCGGAATCGATGCGGTAGACTTCTTCGTCTTGCATAACAAACCAAACCCACGCAGGAAGGCTCTGCGGAATGCGAGTTCGACCGGCTTCAGGAAGTGGTTTGGCATCGAATAACTAACCCGCCTCGATAAACGAACGAAGCCGCTCAAACGAGCGGCTTCGGAAATTCAGAGATGACGCCGTTGAATTATCGGCCCGCTGTCATCGCGCGGAGGCCCTTCTTATCCAGCGTCCGAAACGCCCGGGCTGTGGCCTTGATGGTCACAAACTTTCCCGTCTCGCCATCCCAAACCCGTTTGGTCTGAAGGTTCGGAAGGATGCGCTTCTTGCTGCGGTTGACCGCGTGCGATACGTGGTTCCCTGAAATCGGCTTGACCCCTGTCAGTTCACAAACTCGTGCCATGATCGTATTCCTTAATATCAAAAATTACTTCATTCCTTCGGCAACGAACGGAAGCAACGCCAGATGCCGCGCATGCTTGACCGCAGTCTCGACCTTGCGCTGACCGCCCGCGCTGACACCTGTGATCCGGTTCGGCAACAGTTTGCCGCGATCGTTCAGGAAACGCTCGAGCAGACGGGTGTCGCGATAATCGAGATAGGTGATGTCGCGGACCTTCAGCGGATCCGGTTTCTTTTTCAGCGGATCGCGACGGTTCTGCTGGTTGCGACCGTACTGTCCGCCCGCGCCGCCACGGGCGTCGCGCTGTGAGCCACCTTGTCCTGGGCGTGAGCCCGGTGCGCTGCTGGTTGTTCGTTGCTGTGCCATGCTATGTGTCTACTACTACGTTATGCTTTCAAAATCTTTTCCCGGCTGATACTGGCCGAGAAACTCGCTGCGAATCTCGCGGTGCAAGATTCCCGCTAATAGCTCGAGCGTATCTGCAAGTCGCGGCCCCGGCCGCGAGAAGTACTGCGATCCATCACAGATCCAGACTTCCGGTACTACAGCGAATCCAAATTCCGCCGCTCGTACCTTCTCCCAAAAAATCTTTACGTCCTGTCGCTGCCGCCGGATGTCAAACCCGCACGCGGCGATGATAACGATCTCAGCTTGCGAAGCGACCACCTGATCCCAAGTGACTTCGCGTGATGGCGCATGCTTGAACGCCACCGTATTCTCGCCTCCGGCAATCTCGACTAACTCCGGAATCCAGTGCCCCGAAGCGAACGGCGGATCGACCCATTCGAGCACGAGCGCCTTCGGCTTTGGCAGTCCCTTGACCGCACGCTTGACGCGCTCGGTCCGATCGCGCATCTCCTTCAGCACTTCCCGGCTATGCGGCGAGGCGGTAAGCACTCCAACGCGCCGGATGGTTTCCAGAACTTCGCCATAAGTCCTCTGCTCCAGATTTTCGACCTGCGGCACCTTCGGCAGCCGCTTGGTCATCTCGCGTACCTGGTCGATCGAAACCGCGCACACTGTGCAAAGCCGCTGCGTCAGGATCAGGTCCGGTTCGAGCGCGCTCAACATGTCGAAGTCGAGTGCATAAAGCGAACCGGCATCATCCAATTGTGAACGAACTAATGAATCGATCTCCCGGCTTGGAAGCCCTACCATCGGCCGCGATTTCGTGACTCGCGGCTTCCGAGAAACTCGCTCGGGGTAATCACACTCGTGCGTGACTCCGACAAGCTGATTCTCCAGCCCCAGCGCATAGCAAATCTCCGTCGCGCTGGGAAGAAGACTGACGATGCGCATAGAACAGAACCTGGATTACGCTGATCTTTGACGGATTACGCTGATTGATTCTCAGGATTGACTTTTCGGAATTCCAAGAACAAAATCCGATAAATCAATCCGCGTAATCCGTTCTAATCCGTGTAATCCAGGTTCTTTCTTAGATGATAATCGCCTCTCCGCCGCCTTCCGGCTCGGCCAGACGCGCGATGCGATCCTCGAACCGGTAGCCTGTCGCGCTCTTGGATACACCAATGAGGCGCACGGGCGTCAACTTGGCCTTCTTGCCAAGCTGCGGCACGAACTCGATCTTCTCGACCGAGTGCTTCTTTACTTTATCTCCAAAACTTTGTTGTTTCGCCATATTTTTGCTTGCTCACTCACATTTGGCACGAGTTAGCGGGCCACAAACGCCGAAACAGCCCGGAGCGTTCGGATATTCTGCGTTTTTGGCCAGGTGCCGGGATTCTTGTGGTGTCAGCCTGAAAGCGGGTGTTGAGTTAGTGGCACAGCAGCCACCATACTCGAAAATGTCTGTTTGCCCGACGCTATGGCGCCAACAGGTTGTTTTGCTTCAACCAATCTGAGTTATGGATGGTTAGAAAATTATGCGCGCGATTGTTTTTGAATCCGAAGTCAGCGAGAACAGGAGCATTCCAATTCCTCTGGAATTCGAGAAGGATGCTCCCCCTCGAACGAAGGTTACCGTGAAGATCGAACTTGAACGCAAGTCGAACGGGGCGCTCGAGTATTACATGGCTCATCCCATCCGGATCGAAGGCTTCCCGCCCTTCGATCGAGATGAGATTTATCGCGAACGGGTGGGAGAGTGAAATTCGTCGATAGCAACGTCGTACTCTACAGCGTGCTCGCCGAACAAGAACCGGCGAAACACGCTACCGCCATCCGGCTGCTCCGATCCGATGACATCGTCATGAGCACTCAGGTCGTGGGTGAAGTTGCCTCTGTCTTAACGCGAAAGACTTCCCTTTCGAACACCGACATTCGCAACATTGCGGACGATCTGTTCCTTCGCTATCCAGTCTTCACCGTTGAAAAGGCGGATCTGCTCGACGCATTCGCGATTCGAGACTCGTATCGCCTATCGTTTTGGGATAGTCTCATCGTTGCGGTTGCGTTGCGCGCGGGCGCGACAATTCTCTATTCCGAGGACGCCCACAATGGATTGGTGATCCGAGATCGGTTGACGATACGGAATCCGTTTGTCTGAGCTAACTCGGTTTATCGCAATCCGGCTGTGCCACTGCCAAATTATTCATAATCACCTGCCCCAGTTGCCCCGCAACCGGCGATTTGAAAATAGTTTTGTAACCGGAGGCACTCCCGAGCGTTTTAAATATAGCGGCTATTGTGATGCTATTTTTGCCGCAGTAAGGGTTTTCCGATGATGCA
>JADGPZ010000081.1 GCA_017882165.1 Candidatus Kapaibacterium sp. | reverse complement strand
GCAACGGCAAAGACATCCGATTATATGTGAAGCCGATCAACGGTGACTGGTCGCTGCTGGCGGTGGTCAAAGGTTATTTCAGTAACTGGAATAAACAAATTACTTTGCCAGGCGCCGACACGTTGTATCTGCTTGCCGCAGCCCAGCTCATTGCTGCGCCCGATACCGACACATTCGTCCGCGAACCAAGTTGGGTATTTTCACAGGTCGCCGCGAATATCCTTCATGTGATCGGGTGCGTCCCGCCATCGGCCACGATCACACCCAGCGGCCCAATCGAGTTTTGCGCTGGGGAGAATCGAACGATCGTTGCATCACCTGCTGGCCTGAAGTATGCGTGGTCGAAGAACGGCGTGCCATTGGCTACTACATCCAATTCGCTCGTCGTCACCGACTCAGGCATCTATCATGTGCTCATCTCGACCCCCGAGGGTTGCGCGGACTCCGCTTCTGTAAATGTGATTGTCGATGCGCAGCCAACTGTCGCCCTTTCTATTACGGACACGATCAAGCTCTGCGCTGGCGAGAGCCGCACCATTCATGCGGCATCCACGCCAGCATCCGCAAGTGTGAAGTGGACTTTGGACGGCGTCGATCTTCACACTTCCGCCGATTCACTGACAATCTCGAACACCGGCCGCTTCGGTGTGGTCGTTTCGAGTACCGGTGGCTGCATGGATTCGGCCTTTGTGCAAGCGGTTGTAAATCCACTACCGATTGCTTCGATTGCTCCGGCAGATTCGATTATGCTGAACTGTGCAAACCCAAGCACAACGCTATCTGCCTCCGGTGGCACCTCATATGTCTGGAGTAATGGCGAGAAGACCCCGGCGATCACTGTGTCTGACACTGGTTCCTATTTCGTCACGGTCACAGATGCGAATGGCTGCTCGGCTGTATCAAAGCCCGTCGTTGCATGGTGGCAGAAGCCGAACGTATCGCTTTCGTCCGAAGGCGACACGACCATCTGCGCGGACTCCGGCGTGCGCTATGTGCGGCAGATCCAGATTACGAATCATCTTGCGGCCTCGCAGAAGGTTGTCACACACCGTGGCGCATCCCTTGGATTCATCGGCATCCCGGACACGATCCTTCTCGGGCCAAACGAAACGCGAACGATTGCGGACACACTCTTTACCAACGGCTCCGCAATCGATTACCAGGACTCGTTCTATTTCAGCGATCCTTGTGGTGTCGGCTTCGATTACTCCCGTTTCAAGGTCCATGCCTTAGCAATCCCGCCGCAGATTGCGCTCGACTTGCTTCCAGCCGGTGGGCTGAGCGCAAATATTGGCGACAACGTCTCGCTTCAGCTTCGACTCGCGAAGCGTGTTGCTTCGTGCATTACGAAGATCCACTTTTCGCTCGTGCATGATGGCGATCTTCTCAGCTACCGATCATCATCAAGCACGAATCTCGATAGCACGAGTTCTGACGGGTCGATCGATTACTACACGCTCGATGTGAACGGCGACACCGGGATCGTTGCCACATTGAATTACAAAGTGTTTCTTGCGCGGGCGGATTCCACTCCGATTATGCTCTCGATCATCTCAGCCGATGATACATGCAGCACCACTGCGCGGTGTGCCCAATCGACCGCCTCTTCAGGTTCGAGCGTCCGATATGTCCTTGGATGCACGGAGGGATTTGAACAGGAGTTGATGCGGAATGGCACATTCTTTATCGATCGCATCTCACCGAATCCGGCGCAGACGGAGATCGAGATTCGAGTCTCTGGGGAAGCCGGCGCACTTCAGGCAACGTTGTACGATGCGTTGGGACGCACATTCTCTCAGAGCACTCCTGTGAAGAGTGAAGGTGGTGTCTATTCGATGGATGTATCGGAAGCTCCGCCTGGTATCTATTATCTTCGTCTCGCAAGCGGCGGATTCGCTGCCATCCGCGAGCTAAGCATCGTTCGCTAAGCCGCGACGAGCGCTTCTTCGAGTTCAACGACAAGCCGCATCATCACCGGCCGGAGCTGCAGTTGTAATCGCACCTGGTGCATTGCCCGATCGATTGCAGCCAGCGCGATGACAATTCGCCGCGCGTCTCCAAACCGATCGACAAAGCGTTTTAGGGCATCCATCTGATCGAGGTTCACAACCTGCGCATCAGCCTTTGTCGTGAGGGCCAGCGCATCTCGGAGCCAGAGCGCGAGTAGCGCGAGTCGTTGCTCGGTGGCTTGCCGGCGTTCTAAGAATTTTCCGCCGCCCGAACGCGGCAAGAAGAGATCGACTTGCTGCGCCGCGCGCAAGCGGCTCTTCGACAGTCCCATGCGAAGAAAGTCGACGATCTGATTCCGCATCTCCTTCACATCTTCACCAATCATCGCGCGCGCGCCGGAATAACTGCCGTTTGCCAGACGCGAAAGGAATTCCGCTTCCTCGCGCGGAAGCTCTTCTCGCTCCACAAGTGCCTCGGCAATTTCCTCGGCTGTCAATGAGTCGAACCGCACGTCCTGACAGCGCGAGTGGATCGTAGGAAGAAGTTTGTGCGCGTTCGAGCTTGTCAGAATGATGAGCGTATTCGCGTGCGGCTCTTCGAGCGTCTTGAGGAATGCGTTTTGCGACTGCACATTCATCATGTCCGCTTCGCTCACAATGACAACACGTTTGCGCCCGCCGACGAAGGAGCGAGAGAGCGCCATGCGAAGCTCGCGTATTTGGGCGATCTGAATTGCCGTCGCGCGTGGAATATCGAGGTTGTGATAAGGATCGGCCGATTTCGCGGCAAGCTGCTCGCGGATGGTATCAATGTCCTTCAGGTCAACTTCATCGTCACCGCCACTCTCTTTCTTCGGCAGGGCGTGGACGAAATGGACCGCAGTGGACGTCATGGACTGGATTGCAAGGCAACTCTCGCACTCATCACACGAGCCTAACAACTGCTCCCCCGCCTTTTCAAGGCGGGGGCTGGGGGGTGGTTGACCCGTACAATTCAGCACCTTCGCCAACTCAATTGCGGCTGCGTCCTTCCCGACGCCTTCCGGCCCCGAAAAGAGATACGCGCCCGGAAGCTTCGCGGACTCAATCGCACTCGCGATGACCCGCTTGACCCGCTGCTGCCCGATGACGTTTTGCCACATGCGCCGGCCAAAACGTGTAGCACCGGGAGTATACTCCCGGTGCTACACTGTTCGTGGGTGCGATGCTCGAAACGCTCCGTGCCACCCGATACGTCATGCCGCTCCGCGAGGGCGGCTCACTGCCTGCGCTTGTCGAGGCGGACGACGATGGCATCTATGTCCTGAAATTTCGCGGCGCGGGGCAGGGCAAGAAAGCACTCATCGCCGAACTGATTTGCGGTGAGCTTGGTCGCGCGTGGGGATTGCCGGTGCCGCGCCTTGCAATGATGGATCTGGATCCCGTGCTGGGTCGCAATGAACCGGATTACGAAATCCGCGCGCTCATCCAATCGAGCGCGGGGCTGAATCTCGCGATGGATTATCTGCCCGGCTCGATTTCCTTCGATCCGAGCGCGAACAAAGTCGATCCGGCACTGGCCTCGGCGATTGTCTGGTTCGATGCATTCATCACGAACATCGACCGGACAGCGCGCAACACCAACATGCTCGTCTGGCACAAGAAGTTGTATCTGATCGATCATGGCGCCGCGCTCTTCTTCCACCATAACTGGGCGACTGCGGCGGAGAAGCACCTGAGTCCATTCCCGCAGATTAAGGACCACGTGCTGCTTCCGTTCGCGAATGATATTCGTGGCGGGGGAAAGACGATTGCCGAAGATGAATTGCGGAAGATCGTCGGGCTCGTGCCGGACGATTGGCTTGAACCGGAGGGCATTTTTTCAAGCACCCAAACGCATCGCGAGGCGTATGTGAGTTACCTCACCCAACGTCTTGCGGCATCCGACATTTTTGAAGAGGAGGCGATCCGTGCCAGAGCAAACCTCACCTGAAATGACCTCATCTAACCAAACCTCGTTTGATTACGCGGTCATCCGCGTCGTGCCGCGCGTGGATCGCGAAGAGTTTATTAACGTCGGCGTGATTGTCTTCGCGCGAACCCTCAGATATCTCGACGCCCGCATCTCGCTCGATCCGGATCGATTACTCGCGCTTGCACCGAATATCGATCTTGCCGAGATCGAGCGACATCTCGATCAAATCCCGAAGATTTGTGCCGGCGCGCCGGGAGCCGGACCCCTCGGTGAGTTGCCGCAACATGAACGGTGGCACTGGCTCGTCTCGCCAAAGAGTACGGTCATCCAAACTTCAAGCGTCCACTCCGGACTTTGCGGCAATCCTGCGGAAGAACTCGAACATCTGATGCAGATGCTGGTGCTGTAAGGCGTTTTTGTGGTGACTGGTATAGGAACCAGCAAACCAGCTTACCAGTTTGCCATTAAAACAGCTATGAAAACGACCATCGAGTTACCAGATAGCTTATTGCTTCGGATTAAGACGCTCGCGCTCCATGAGCAGCGGCGATTTAAAGACGTCATCGCCGAAGTGCTGGAGATTGGAATGATGCACCGGAGCACCAAACCCTTCCGTTTGCCGAAGCCGATCAAGCTACGCGGGGGATTTGTACCAACCAGCGAGGACATCGAACGCGCGATTGCTGACGGTCGCCGCTAAGACACCATCATGGTTATTGTCGATGTAAATATCGTATTTCCACTCTTTGCACGCGGTGCCATGACCGACGCAGCCATCGACTTGCTGGAACGAGACTCTACATGGTGTACTGAACCGTTCGCGATGGTCGAGCTTAGTAATATTCTCACGACGTATGAGCGCTCGAATCTTCTAACAGCAGGCAATGCAATGGAAATTATGGATCGCGCGCTGGGTTTGCTCGGTCCTCATTTTGTGTCGGTCACGCACCAGGAAGCGCTAGAAGTGGCGATGCGCTATAAGATTACGGCCTACGACGCGCGCTATATTGCTCTTGCCGAGAAGCTTCGACTGCCGTTGATTACGGAAGATACGCGCCTGCGCAAGGCAGCCCCAGAAGCGACGATCTCACTTCGCGACGCGCTGGACGCCAGGGATTGATGCGCTATGATTTGACCGCCGTTACACTCCGAGCTTACCTGCCCGGTAATCATCGAACGCCTGAAAAATCATCGGCCAGTTGCCACAGCACGAACGCTGGCATTGGCTCGTCGCGCCGCGCAGCACGATCATTCAGGTCTCGCCGGTCCATAGCGGGCTGAGCGCGGACCTTCACCAGACCCTGGAACACCTGCTGAGAACGTTGGTATTGTAGGAAAGGCCGAAACATTTAGGCCATAATTTTTCCCCCGGACTTTGCGTACAGAATTGCTATATTAAGGGAGGATTACGAACGGTTCGCCGTTCCTAACTATGAATTTCTCAGCCTCGGCTTTGCCCCGCTGATGAGAGCAAGAGAAGAGACAACCGGCACGGTTGTCCTCCATGCTTTCAAACACGCTCCAAACGCCGGACTCCACAAACAACTTATTTAAGGAGTTAGCCTATGCTCATTACATTTGAAGGTATTGACGGTTGTGGAAAGTCATCTCAAGCGAAATTGCTCGCGGACCGCTTGAGAGACATGCAGGTAGAAACGATTTTAGTCCGCGAGCCAGGCGGCACAGATCTCTCCGAGAACATTCGAACGATCGTGCTCGATGGGAAAATCAATAGCCCGATCGCACCAGCCGCCGAACTGTTGCTCTTTGCCGCCAGCCGCGCTCAGCTTGTCAAGGAAGTCATCGAACCGGCGCTCAAGCGCAATGCCGTCGTCATCTGCGACCGCTTCACCGATTCAACGATTGCCTATCAAGGCTATGGCCGCGGACTGCCGCTTGCATACATTCGGACGATCAACGATCTCGCCACGGGTGGCATCGTGCCCGACCTCACATTCCTGATCGACGTGCCGCTCGAACTTGCGATCAATCGCCGCAAGGGAATGGGCGATGACCGGATGGAAGCCGAGAGCCGGATCTTCTTTAATCACGTGATGCAGGGCTACATGGCGCTGGCGCAAAAACATCCCGATCGCTTCCACGTCATCGATGGCGCCGACTCGATGGAGGACATTCACCACGTGATCTATCGCCTCGTGGAGTACGAACGGGGAAACGACCTCCGGCACGCTCATCACACTAATGGAGCGATAGCGGGCGTGCCGGCCACTGAGTTGTTTGCCTATTCCTTCGATGTGACGTCCGCAACCATGGTCGCTGACACCGAGGCGCTGGCGAGTTAAAGACCCAGAACTTGGATTCCGCGGATTGATTAAATGATTAACCTCTTCTCACTTGGGGAGAGGTTTTTCTTTTGTCATCGCGAGCGATCTGAAGCAATCCCGCTATGGATCCATATCCGTAGCCAGCCGAGGAGAGTGGTGCTTTCTATGCGGAACTCAGCATTTGGCCCTGCTGTTGCTTTTTTCTTGCCGACAGTTCTGGCTGTTCCTTCTGTCTCTAATTGGTCATGAAAGTCACATTCAATCGCGTCTTTATTCCAAAGCGGTGTAAGGACTGTTTTCAGAACACGATTACGGATGCCTGCAAGCGGGTGGACGGAGGCGTTACGCTCTCCTCATGGTACGAAGGCGAATTGCCGGATTCGGTGACGGACGCGGAACTCGAGTTGCTCCGAAACGATCTGAGTCAATCGGGATTCGAATTGGGCATCGATCGGGATGCAGCGCTTGTCAACCAAATCGAACGGATCATTATCGAGGGCGTTCGGACCATGGACGAAAGCTCGGAACCGGATCTCTTCCTGTGGCTGACCGATGAACTTCCATTCCAACGCAATTACCTGTCCCGATTTTACTCGAAGCAGACAGGAATGACCATCCAGTGCTTCATCATCGCCACAAAGATCCGCCGCGTCAAGGAATTGATCCTGAACGAAGAAACAATCACCCTCACCGACATCGCATTTCGACTGCATTTCTCGAGCGTCGCCCACCTTTCCAAGCAATTCAAGTTGATCACCGGAAGGACCCCGTCCCAACACCGTCTTCGGATCAAGAAGGCTCGAAATCGACCAAGCGAATACGTCTAAGTATAAACTATTGTCGTTTAAGTATAACAATCCCGCCTCCCGTCTTTCTTATTTTTGCCACGGGGATACAGGCCCCTATCGCCCTCTGACGGTAGGTTAGGATTCTCGGTGGTGCGTTCCTCTGTTCTTCAGAGCATCACCGGAGTCATATAGCGTAACCCGGTCATGCATATGCATGACCGTCGGCTACGAGGTCCGTGGCGACTGGTAGAAAGTTCGCCGACGGTTTCGGACGTCAAAATAGCAGCCTGCTAGGAGACTAGTAAGGATGACCGATTCCGAACGGGATACCCGAACGGGATTAGGGGTACAGGGTGTCTTATGGTCTTATTCGTGAAACATACCATCGGCGAGTCCTGCAAGGATTGCCGCTCGAACCGGCTCAAGCTCGCCTTTGGCGAGGCCGGGGTCGATTGCATCCAGCGCTCGCTGGATGAAGTAGAAGTCGGGAACGTCATTTCCGAGGAGCAGCGCGAGGTCTTGCGCCTCGCGCTTGAACCGTACGGCATTCACGTCCTACTCGACCGCAAGGAATTGCTCGTCGAGCGGATGAAGCACCTGCTCGAATTCCTCGTGGAGCCTCCCGAGAAACTCAAGGAAGCTTCAATACGCGACTTCGTCTCCAAGAAGCTCTATTATAGTTACTCCCATCTGGCCAATGTCTTCTCGGTCGCGCTCGGGATGTCCCCGGAGCGCTACCTGATCGAGCTGCGGGTCGAGCGTATCAAGCTGCTGCTCGTGCGCGACCGTTTGACGCTTTCCGAGATCGCGTTCCGACTCAATTACTCCAGCATCGCGCATCTTTCGAACCAGTTCAAGCAGGTCACCGGCATGACCCCCAGCGAGTGGAAGGCGCAACCGCGCACGGTCGAAGCGCGAACCGAGTAACCGCGCAGCGCGGAAACGCGCAGCGCGTAGCCGCGCGACCGCGAACCGGACAGCGCGCACAATATTGAAAAAGAGAGACAAACTGTAACTCTTCCATCAAATTGTGTAACAAAAGCGGAGAAGCCACCTCGTAACTTTGAAGTGAACGTAACGAGGTGGCTTGGTTCGGCAACGAAGCTTCGTTGCCGAAGCTTCGGACACGAAGCTTCGGACACGAAGCTCCGAACACGGAGGTCCGCACACGATGCGAGGAAAAGTGAGAAAGTGTAACTCTTCCATCAAATTGTGTAACACTCGCGGCGAAGCCACCTCGTAACTTTGAAGTGAACGTAACGATGTGGCTTGGTTCGGCAACGATGTCCGCACACGATGCGAGGAAAAGTGAGATTATGTAACTCTTCCATCAAATTGTGTAACACACGCGGGGAAGCCACCTCGTAACTTTGCAGTGAACGTAACGATGTGGCTTGCTTCGGCAACGAAGGTTCGGGCACGATGTCCATACACGATGCGAGGAAAAGTGAGATTATGTAACTCTTCCATCAAATTGTGTAACATACGCGGGGAAGCCACCTCGTAACTTTGCAGTGAACGTAACGATGTGGCGGACTTCGACCGCGTGAGATCATGGGTGATCTCAGCCGCAGTGAGCAGAAGGCTCTATTGAGTATCGCGGCAACACACGTTCGTTTGTGGTCTGTTCCGTTGTTCTGACACTGACGATGATGCCTGTTGAAGGGAATCTTCGTCTAAAACAAAAAGCATAAATTGATTTCATAAGCGGATACACATATGAAAACTTTAACGCTCCTCGGAGCAATGGTATTGCTGTGCCCGTTTGTGGCAAAGGCACAGAATAACTGTAGCCAGACGGTCAACGAGGGCTGCAGTGTCGCGCAACCCATTGCGCTCCACAATGTCACCGGCCTGCAATTCGGACGGATTCTTAGCGGTGCCAATGCGGGGACCATTTTGATCTCTGCGGCGGGCGTCGTCACTCCGACGACCGATCCGGGCGGTCCCGCCGCCTATACCGGAACCACTAACGCCCAGCCACATATGGCCGCTACCTTCTACGTCACCGGCGAACCTGGATTCACTTACGGCATCACCACACCACTGCATTCCTCCGTCTCGATCGGTGGCGCCGGCGGCGGCACTCCCATGACGGTCGATCTCAACCCGGCAGTTTCCCAAACGGTCGGTATATACGTGCCAAGTGGCGGGCTCAATGCCGCAGGCACAACGAGTACCATTACCCCGACAGGAGGGACGTCACCCGGCTACGATGCCTGGGCAATCGGCGGCACGCTTCATGTGGGTGGAAGCCAACCCAGCGGAGCATATACCGGCACGTTCTCGGAACAGGTCACGTATCAATAACCCTGTCCAATTTCCATCAGATTTTTCGTGGTATCCGTGGCTATCATAACGAGTCGTTCTGGCGGGTGTGTCATCCTGGGCGCGGTCTTCCGGCAAGCTTTGCCGGTTGATGCAGTGAGGAGTTGCGTGGCATCTGTATCCGTCGCACGACGCTTCGCCGCGCCCAGCATGACACGACCCACCGGGAACGTCCGGCGCTACCATAGCCACCACAACAAGTTGCTTTCTCAAACAGCATCGGGAAGCCCAAGCCGTTTCGGCTGCACATACGAGCCACCAGCGATGAGCCAGCGAGAAATCGCGCATCATCCGTGTGGTCTCAAACCATCGGGGAGTTTCCCCGCGCAGACACTTGGCAAGGACATCCCATCGGCAGATGGATTTGGCATTCGGGAATCGGCACGCAAGTGCTGCAAGCCGATCAACGAATCCAAATGCCAAAAACTCAACGAGCCAGCATCCGCCAAAAGGCGGGCCGGCCCGAAGAGCGTTTCTTCAAACCATGCACCCATCCTTATACGAAAAAGTGCGTGGATCTTTAACTACTTCTTAACAAAGCATCTATATGAAGAACTCCATTAAGGCACTCGCAGTGCTTCTTACACTTGGTTTCGCTGGTACGGCGTTCGCACAGGCGCCCGCGGTAGTAGGCTACGGCACAGCGAATGCTACGGTAATCACACCAATCTCAATCACCCCTGGTACACAGCTCAACTTCGGTAATCTTATCGGTGGCACGGGCACCGTCTATGAGAACAAGGGTGTCATGAGTCCGGCACAACAGAACGTCGGAGGTGTTACGCCGACGGACCAGGTATTTCACGTGGCAGGCCAAGCGGGTTACAGCTTCAACATGTCAGGTCTCACCTCATGCACTATTAATAGGGTCGGCGGCGGCGGTAGTCGTACTGTGACCCTTATCTATGATGGATCATGGAGCGCTGCCTTAGTAGGCATGACCACTCAGGCCACCGCTGGGAATGATCCGGGTGGATTTGGGCAGCTCAACCCAAACGCGACGCTCGACGGCAATGGTGACTACTGGATTCAGGTGGGCGGCTCGGTGAGCACAGTTGGCGCAGTCGCTGGCGTTTACGTGGGTACCTTCCCTGCAACGGTGCAATATAACTAAGCTTCACTTTTGTCATTAACCAGCCAGAAAGGTCTGGGACAAAATGAAAAGACGTTATAAGATACTCGTAGCCGCAGGGGTGCTGTTAGCATTTCATGCACCCCTGCTGGCTCAGACACCAGCGAACGGCACGGCGCACATGAGTATTGTCCTTCCAATCCACCTCATAGTCGATCACTCTCTAAACTTTGGGAGCTTCACTGCTGGGACTGGGGGCGGGACAGTCATTCTGAATGCTAGTGGCTTAGGGCCCCTCAGCAATCAGAATCCAGATGACCCAATCCAGGGTACGAATCTAACGAGCACGGGCGCTGTCGGGCTTCTGAATACCGATCAAACTAAAAAAAACGGCGGCAATCCGCCGGAGTTTGCGAGCTTCGAAGTGACAGGAGAGCCGGGGTACGGTTTTACCGTGTCCATTCCAAACGGGCCAGTGATCATTCGCAATGGGAACCAGCCCGATTACAGCATGATACTGACGGCCTTCACGACGAATCTCACTGGCAACGCCGGAGCCCTTGCTGGGCCTCTGGCGCCGAAGCCAGGAACGAGATACTTCGCTGTGGGCGCCACTCTCTCGGTAGGCTCGAACCAGCTTCCTGGCGATTACATTTCAGCCGATGGTGACGGCTTTGCCGTCACGGTGCAGTACAACTAAATCGTAGTTGCAACGCACGAAGGCGAATTGACGACAACAGAGCGATCAGGGTGGCTTGGGATGAGCGAAGCTTCTTTTGGAAGCACCCTCATTCGGGTCAACCCGGTCGCAACGTTGCCAACTCCGCAGGCGGTGGCTCAATCCGAGCCATCACTGAAAGAGAAATGTTTTTGCGGTCCCCGGTGCGTGCGAGCGCTCTCATGGTGCGCGAGACAGCCGGGGATTGCTTGAAGGAGAATCGGCCTGTCATCCCCGCGAAAGCGGGGACCCAGGTCCTCGGATGTCCGGGTGAGTCGGGCCTGGGTTCCCGCTTTCGCGGGAATGACATTAGAGGATGACGTGGGGGGACGTAGAAGGCGCCCCACAACAATTTGGATTGGCATAGGATACAATGCTAAGACGGTTAATCACGATGTGCGCGTTCGCCGCGCTCCTGCTTTTGGCGGGCGAGGTTGCTCGCGCTCAGCCGCACGGATCCTCCGGTTCCTCGGCGGGCGGTTCCTCTGCGAGCGCCGTTGCCACGGCAAACTGCACGATTATTTCTCCGATCCGGATTGCCGTTAGTATCGGCGATCAATTTGTTTCCTCGGATCCGAATGATTACGAACGTCCCATGACCGGTCCTGCGCGCCAGCAGTGGTGCTTTTCCACCTCCGGAGCGCCCCATTACACGTTCGATATTTCAGTTGCCTCGCACCGGTCGTTCGTCACACCGGATGGCCGTACCATCGAAGTGAGCGGCATTCGAAGCATAGCGATCGAGTCGGCGCCCCAGACGTTGGGCGAGAGTATGCGGTTTGGTCTCATGGCGCGCGCACCCATTTTGGACATGAGCAATCCTGCCATGCACGGCCTTTTTATTGGGACGTGCCCAATCACGATCAACTATGAGTAGATCAACCATGATCAGCGTAACGATCAACTATGATTAGCACTAGGCGGAATCGGGTAGGCGATCGAGCGGTGTCCCCCACGCCGCAGGCAACTACCGGTCATACGGCGTCGCTTCTACAGCGCGCGCATCTCCTGTGCGCGCCTACCAAGTGCCCGAGAAAGAACAGCTCGGTCATGCGCGACTCGATCACGGACTGCTTGCCCGTCCGCCTCGTTCTTTTTTTGGTGGGGTGCCTCGTGGTGGCGGCAGCGATGGCTACGCCTTTGGCGGCGGCACCGGTGGCGGCTGCGCCTTTGGCGGCCACGCCGGCTGCGGCCACGCAGGGATGGACGAGAATGGACCGGATGGACGTGATGGACTTGCTGGGCGGAGGCAGAGCGGAGGATACTGCCACGACGGTGGACACAGGCGGTTCTTCGGTCATGGGCTGGGAGTCTGCGATGGATGGCGGCGGGACGTCCTGCACGCTGACCAAACTTGCGAACCTGAATTTTGGCGCGATCTTCGTGAGTCCTGCTTTGGGCACGGTGTGCGTCAGCCCGAAGGGCGTCGCGAGCTACACGGGCGGCGTGTATGCGCATACGGGCGTTGCGGGCTATACGGTCAGCGCGGCGCTCGTGCAGCTTACGCTTTACAACAAGACGCATTGCCAGCACGATCACCAGACGAGCGATAACAATGAGTATAGCCGCAATGAGGATGACGATGGCCGCACCGATGACAACCGGACGAGCTTCAACCGGCATGGCGGCGCGGTCGCCCTTTCGGTATCGCGTTCATCCACGCTAAAGCGCTCGGGTGGTACCGAAACGATGACCGCCGACACATTTACGCTCTGCCGTAACAACGGCAACACTGCCATCGGCGCGACGCTCCATGTCGCCGCGAACCAAAAGAGTGGCAGTTACTCCGGCACGTTCAGCGTGACGACGATCTGCCAATAGAAACCAAATCCATTCAAACGTATGAAACACACATTCCGAAGCATTACCCAGTCCGTGATTGCCGCGGTCATGATGTCGCTCTGGTTTTCGAGCGCGTTCGCACCGAGCGCCTTCGCGCAGGGATCGCTCATGGTGAACCCGAAGCGCATCGTGCTCGATGATAGGAAGCGCGTTGATAACGTCACGCTCTTTAACTCCGGCGACGATACCACGAGCTTCACGATCTCGCTGCTCCACTATGCCATGCAGGAGGACGGATCGTTCAAGGAGCTTCCCGACTCGGTGACGACATACGCATCGACATACTGCGACAGCGTGATCCGGTTCTTCCCGGCGCAGGTGACGCTGCCTCCGCATGAGTCGCAGGCGATCCACGTCCGTTTTTTGAAGCCGATGAATCTTACCTCCGGCGAGTACCGGTCGCACATGTATTTCCGCTCGCTCGATCGTGCCCAAGCGATCGAGCAGAAGGTGCAGGATACGTCGCTGCACACGATCAGCATGGAGTTGCACCCGATTTTCGGGATTTCCATTCCGATCATCGTGCGGGCTGGGTCATCACCGGCCACGGTGACGATAGATAGCGTGACCGTTTCGGCCATCGACACAGGCGGTAACGGGACGATCAGCGCCCAGCTTCACCGCGCAGGCAACGAATCGTGCTACGGCTCGTTCATTGTGAAGTATCGGGATGCGGGTGGCTCGGAAACGCAGGTCGGCCTCGTCAAGGGCATTGCGGTCTATGTTCCTCTTGCGATGCGCCGTGTGGCCATGGCCTTTAAGATGCCGACGGGGACCGATGCAACGACGGGGAGCTTCCGCCTCGAATACCAAACTCTGACGGACAATCCGAAAGAGCAAGTCCTGGCCGCAGCAGAACTGGCGGCGAAAAAATAATGCCTGCTTCACAGCATGAGCCGCGCACGCCTGACTTCCCTGATTGCTCTGGCGTTGCTCGCGCTCGCGCTGCCGATCCTTGTCCGCGCTCAGGATAGGTCCGCGCCTTCGCAAGATAGGCCCACGCCCACGCAGGATAGGTCCGCGCCCACGCAGGAGAAGGCGACGAGCGATCGGGAGATTGATGTCGATCTCTGGCAGTCGGTCATCGGGACGACCTC
>JADGPZ010000197.1 GCA_017882165.1 Candidatus Kapaibacterium sp. | reverse complement strand
GCCCGCCGCGGCGGGCTTGACCGCACACATGTATCTGTCATGTGTGCCGGGGCATGACCCATCATGCGGGCCTCCTTCCCGGCGGAGTTTTGTGTCGTCGCTGCCGGGCGGTTGAATTTTTCAGAATTCATCGAAAACTTGCGATGCCGGGAGGGTCGAACAACGTTGTAATAGATGGAAGGGGTATGCTTCGCTAAAAAGATGAAAGATGAAGTATGAAATATGAATTATTTCTTAAATCAGCCATGAGTATATAATTTTATGATGTGACGGGAACGGCCGGAAGATCGGGCCGCGTTATAGTATTATGGAAGGGATGCCTTCGATTCCGATTCGGTGAACTGGGCTGCATTTGCTGCGAGGCACCTGCCTTTAGGCAATGCACAACTTGGGACTGGCGGAAAGAAAGAAGAGGGTGCCCTACTTCCAGCTAAAGCGGAATGTCACGCTGGTGCCGTCCGGCGGGGATATACGAGTGCATCGTGCGCCTGAATGGCCGCGCCGAGCGGGTGGGAATGATTGTGGAATAGACGGCGCGGAATGAGAATTCTGACGTAACCGTTACTCTGGCAGTTATGGCAAACGATCTCATCGTAACCGATCCCGAGATTTTGGGCGGCGTTCCTGTCTTTGCGGGGACGCGGGTTCCAGTTCGAACGCTGTTCGATTATCTGGAAGATGATTATTCGCTGACGGAATTCCTGGAGCATTTCCCCACGGTCCCCCGCCCGCTTGCCTTAGCGGTCCTCGATCAATCAGCTTAGATCAGTCTAATCCCGGTTTTGAAACCCGGAAGCTTCTCTGCCGTTTCTGCGTTTGATGCTGATTCTGATTCCGAAGTCCCGCTTTCCGGTCAATTTAGGCACTTTGGGACTCAGCACTCAGGACTGTTGAATACGCAATGCTAAAGTTTATAGAGAAGATTTTTGGGTCGAAGCGCGAGAAGGATGTCGAGCTTCTCGTGCCGCTCGTCGATGAGATCAACGCGCATTACGACGCGCTCGCCTCGCTTTCGGACGACGAACTCCGCGCGAAAACGGAGGAATTCCGAGCGCGCATCCACGAAGCGACGCACGAAATCACCGACGAAGCCCACGAGCTTCGCGAGCGGCTGAAAGAGGACGTCCCGCATGAGGAGCGGATGCAGATCATCGAGCGGGTCGGCGTTCTCGATAAGGAACTGGACGAGGTGACGAAAGTTGCGCTCGATGAGCTTTTGCCGGAAGCATTCGCCGTTGTGAAGGATGCGTGCCGCCGGTTGGTCGGAACAACGTTCACCGTCGCCGGTCAGGAGATGAAGTGGGACATGATCCCGTTCGACGTGCAGCTTATTGGCGGCGTTGTCCTGCATCAGGGCAAGATCGCCGAGATGGCAACCGGCGAAGGCAAGACGCTCGTTGCCACGATGCCGGTCTATCTCAACGCGCTGCCGGGCCGTGGCGTCCATCTTGTTACGGTCAATGATTATCTCGCCCTGCGCGACTCGCAGTGGATGGGCAAGATCTACGAGTTTCTTGGGCTGAAAGTCGGCGTGATCCTCCAGACGCAGCAGCCGTGGGAGCGCAAGCCGATGTACGATGCCGACATTACCTACGGCACGAACAACGAGTTCGGCTTCGATTACTTGCGTGATAACATGGTGCAGGATGCCAACGAGATGGTGCAGCGTCCGCACTACTATGCCGTGGTCGATGAAGTCGATTCCGTCCTGATCGATGAAGCACGCACACCGCTCATTATTTCGGGTCCGGTGGAATCCGCCGATCATAAGTTCGACGAGATGAAGCCGATCGTCGACAAGGTCGTCAACGCGCAGAAGTCGCTGTGCGCGACATTCATGTCCGAGGCCGAGGAACTGCTGAAGTCCGGCGACGACGAAAAGAAGAAGAAGGCGGGCGAGATGCTCGTGCGCGTGCATCATGGGATGCCGAAGAACAAGCGGCTGCTCAAGCTCATCTCCGATGGCGAGATGGCCAAGCTCATGCAGTCGACCGAGATGGAGTTCATGCGCGATCAATCGCGCAATATGCACCTGATCGATGAGGACCTCTATTTCGTCGTCGAGGAGAAGAACCACCAGATCGACCTGACCGACAAAGGCCGCGACTACCTGGCTGCCGGTGGTGACCGCGATCTCTGGATTCTGCCCGACATTGCAACCGAGCTTTCGCAACTCGAAGGATTCACCGAGGAAGAGAAGCAGAAGAAGAAGGACGAGCTCCATCTTCTCTATGCCGACCGCTCCGACCGATTGCACACGATCTCGCAGCTTCTGCGTGCCTATTCACTCTATGAGAAGGACGTGGAGTACGTGGTGCAGGAGGGCAAGGTCCTGATCGTCGATGAGTTCACGGGGCGCATTCTTGCCGGACGCCGCTACTCAGAGGGTCTGCACCAAGCGATCGAGGCGAAGGAAAGCGTCACCGTCGAGCGCGATACACAAACGCTGGCGACGATCACGCTGCAAAATTATTTTCGGCTTTACAAGAAGCTCGCCGGAATGACCGGCACGGCCGAAACCGAGGCCGGCGAGTTCTTCAGCATCTACAAGCTCGATGTCGTCGTCATCCCGACGAATGTGCCAGCCATCCGCGATGACCGCGACGACATGGTCTATCGCACGAAGCGCGAAAAGCTGACGGCGGTGATCGAAGAGATCCAGGATTTGCGCAAGCTGGGCCGCCCGGTGCTGGTCGGTACGACCAGCGTCGAGTTCTCGGAGACGATCTCGAAATTGCTCAAGCGCGCCGGCGTGCCGCACAATGTGCTGAACGCAAAGCAGCACGCGCGCGAGGCCGAGATCATTATGAACGCGGGGCTCTCCGGTGCGGTCACCATCGCAACGAACATGGCGGGCCGGGGCACGGATATCAAGCTCGGTGCTGGTGTACGTGAAGCGGGCGGTCTCCATATTCTCGGCACCGAGCGTCACGATGCGCGTCGCATCGACCGTCAGCTTCGCGGCCGTGCGGGCCGCCAGGGCGATCCGGGTTCGAGCCAGTTTTATCTCTCGCTCGAAGACGATCTCATGCGGCTCTTCGGCAGCGACCGCATCGCCGGTATCATGCAGAAGCTCGGTCTGGAAGAGGGCGAGGTCATCAAGCACTCGATGATTACCAAGTCGGTCGAGCGCGCGCAAAAGAAGGTCGAAGAAAATAACTTCGCCATTCGCAAGCGCCTGCTCGAGTACGACAACGTGATGAACTCGCAGCGCGAGGTGATTTACGAGCGTCGCCGACAAGCACTTTATGGTGAGCGGCTCAAGGACGAGATTCTGGAAATGATGGAGGACTCGGTCAAGGAGTTGACTGCGACTTTATATCACACCGGCGAGATGGAGAAGCTGCAGGACGAGGCCCGCACGCGCTTCATGGTCGATGCGCAGATGACTCGCGAGGAGTTTGCGCAGATCGGCGAGGATGGCGTTGCTGCGAAGCTCATTGACGAAGCACACGCCTTCTACGCGCGCAAGGAAGAACAGCTCGGCTCGGATGCCGTTGCACAACTCGAACGCTTCGCTACGCTACGTGTGATCGACGAAAAGTGGCGCGACCATCTCCGCGAGATGGACGAGCTAAAGGAAGGTATCGGACTCCGCGCCTACGGACAGAAGGACCCGCTCGTCGAGTACAAGCAAGAAGGCTTCCGGATGTTCCAGGAGCTGATGATTCTGATACGCGATGGCGTGCTCGATCTTGCCTTCAAGCTTTATCCGATGGTGCAGGACCCGCGCACCGGGCAGATGGTCCCCGCTCAGGTCGGTGGCCGCCGCATGATGCCGAATCAACCGGCAAAACGTGGCCGCGCCGTGGCGAGCAAAGAAGCTGCCCCCTCAGGATTCCAGGGTAGCAGCGCCGAGGCGGAAATCCCGGCTCCGCGTCCGGTCCCGCAGACCGTTCGCGTCGGCCCCAAAGTTGGCCGCAACGATCCGTGCCCATGCGGTAGCGGAAAGAAGTACAAGAACTGCCACGGCGCGGGGCAGTAGTGTGGGGCATGCTTTGAATGTCCCTCGTTGGACTAAGCCAAAGGATGCTCCACACCCGTGAACTGATGTCCTAACTGATTTGTGTTATAGGGATGAGTAGGAATTCATCCCTGCTCGGCTTGTGGCTTGCTGAAGCTTTCCTATCGTCGCGGTTTGCCCCCGCGCGAATGAATGCGCGAGCCTAACCTAATCAATTCGTGAGAGTATTACAGTCTCGGGTGCCTGTTTGCTGTCTGTGCCTAATGCTCATCGCGCCCGCGAGCGCGATGAGCCAATCTGTTCGCGTCCGCGAATTAAGTCGCACGGGAAATTCGGTCATGATCGAGGTCACGGTCCCGCCTCCGAGTTTCGATACCGACGCATCGCGCGCGCTGCACCTGCGCCCCTACCACGAGTCCGCCGCGGCGGAAACTACCAGTGACCCGCTGGGAGAGGTCGTCATTCCGATGCGAGTCTCCAAATCTGCGAGTGCCGTGATCGTTTCGCATGACGACCAATCACTCCGGCTTTCGACTGCGCTTTGGCGTCCGCTCCCCCAAAAGCAAAGTGTGGTGCACAATGGCATCGGTTCCGCACTGCTTTCCTTTGTTGGGCGGATGCGGGCCGCGCCGCTCAGCCGGCTCGCGCTTGGCATTCTCGACCAAACTGCGCCGAACGAGCTTCGCTATGCGAAACGCATTGTCATTCGGATTACAGACCCTGCTGGCTTCTCATCTGCACCATTTACTGATGTCGCCGAGCCGTTCCATGTTTCGAATGCGGTCTTCAAACAACGGCTCTCTGCTTCCAAGCCATTAGCGTTCGCGCCGCGCCGTCTGACCACATCGAAGGGAACTCGCGTCTTATCTGATAGCGATGTCCAACAATCTCCCGACATTCAGTCCAATGATGGCAATGTCTATCGGATGTACGTGCGGAAGACCGGCATCTATCACTTGACCTATGATGATGTAAAGAATTTTGGCATCGATCCCGGCACGGTCGATCCAACGACACTTCGCATCGTCAATCATGGGCAACAAATCCCGGTCTATGTCTTCGATCATCAGGATGGCCACTTCGACCCAAACGATTACTTCGAATTTTATGGCGAGGAGAAGCACTACGACGGCCCCGGACCAGCGCCCACGCTTGGCCTCGGCGATTTCTATTACGATCCC
>JADGPZ010000196.1 GCA_017882165.1 Candidatus Kapaibacterium sp. | reverse complement strand
GATGCAATGGGTGAGATTGCCGGGCATTATCGCAAGATGCATCTTTTCTATTACGAGACGCAAATTTTCGCACCCGGCAATTTTGGCTTCCCGGTGTTTGAGCTGCGGACCCGGTCCGGCACGGCGAAAATTGGGATGATGATCTGCTATGACTGGCGCTTCCCGGAAGCGGCTCGCGAATTGGCGCTGGCAGGTGCGGAGTTGATTGCGATCCCCTCCAACATCGTGACAACGACCGGAATGCTCCACACAACGCTGCGTACGCGTGCGTTCGAAAACAAAGTGGCGCTCGTCTTTGCTGACCGGACAGGTACTGAAACGAATAGCGATGAAACCCTGACCTTTCGCGGCGAGAGTGCAATCATCAATTACAACGGAGATATTCTCGCGCAAGCATCACCCGACCAAACCGAGATCATTGCGACGGATGTGGCACTTGAGCCAACCCGCTCAAAGCGTATCAATCAGTTTAACGACATCTTCACCGATCGGGCGCCGTCCCGCTACCCCTCCATTGCGACCCAAAGCCCGAGTCCAGCGAAGATTAGCGGATAGAAGAAATTATAGAATTGAGACAGCGCTAATAGGAATGGCTCCGATGTCATCTGGGTCGCAACCAGAAGCATTGCAATGACTGAGGCTCCTGCAAGGCCAAACGCAACGCGCGCAGCCTCCGAGCGAAGGGAAACGACCGCATAGTAAACGATAGAGAGTGTGGCGATCAAATAGGCAACCTCCCACCAGCCGGATACGCTTGGCTGTACGTGGAAAATCGCACCGCCAAGGTCGTACACACCAAGAAACACGAGGATGGCACCCAAGATGAGCCACGGATCGGATCGGCGGCGAGTAAAGATCACCCCAAGTGTGCATAGCACAAGCCCACGGATAATCGATTCATTGAAGAAGAACCAGTGAAGCTCCGTAGAGAGCCGAATAATTGCCAGAATCATGAAAAGCCCACTCGATAGGAGAGCGAACGTGGAGCCTTCGTCAAAATCGTCTGATATGGTCTCGGGTGTCGGCGCAATGTGTTCGGTCTGTGTTCGACCCGCTCGACGCAGAAGCCAGACCGTCAGAAAATACAACCCACCGATGACGCCAAGCGTGAGCAGGTTGAGCACGATCAAAAACACGCGGACCCATGCCACATCCAGCCTCGTTACGCGTGCGATTCCTGACGCCAATCCACCGATCGAGCGCGTATCAGAGGATTCAAGTATAAGCCGGTCCCACGTGCCGGTTAGCAGAACAATAGGAGTTCTGTTGCGCGATCGGCGGATCAGCAACGCCGTCGCAAACAGCAGATATAGCACGACGCTTGCGAGCCGACTGGCCGTAGTTGCAGTGAATTCAAAAAGCTGATGCAGTTGGTAAAATGTGGTACCTTGAAGATGTGGCAGTTCGAACAGAAGTGTCGCAAGCAAAAGCAGCGGCACTACCAAACGCTGCTGCGCTTGGGGCGCGGCCGACCGCGCACCGGTGCGATCGAGAAGCAGACTTGTAAGTCTGGAGAATCCCACCGGTCCCGCTTCATGCACGCGAAGTCGCAATGCCGATAGAACACTCCGCTCACTCGGGATCGAGAGTGCCAGCAGCAAATAGAACACGAGCGTGACCGGAGCGACGACAAAACTTACGACGCAGATCGCGCGAACAAGAAGCACCGGAACGCCATACGCTCCCTCTATCGCGCGGCAAACCCCGGCGATGAGTCTGCCCGTGTGTGGTCTTGTAAGCCAGATCATGGTATAATGAACGAGCGACTAATTCGGTATGATCACAGTGATTTGCTCATTCTCGGTGATGATCGTTGATACCCTTTCATCATGGGGAAGGGCTGGAATATGCGAAACTTCCTGCATACCAAACGCAAGGCCGATTCGCTGGACTTCGGGCGGAAGCTGCCGGAGAAATCTGTCATAGAAGCCTTTTCCATAACCAAGACGTGTGCCATGCCGGTCGAAGGCGACCATCGGGACGATGACGGCGTCCAATTCTTCGAGATCCACTTCCGTCCGCTCCTCCGGCTCCGGAAGCCCAAAGGCTCCGGTGCGGAGTTTGCTCAAGTCACGAAGCTCCGAGTGAATCAATGTGTTTTCCGAACCATCGCCATTGACAACGGGCACGACGACGCGCAGACCGCGCGCGAGCATGTCCTCGATCAGGGGACGTGTCTCAACCTCACTGCGGAAGCTGATATAGCAATGGACAAATCGAGCATTGGAGGATACCAACATGCGAGCAAGATCAGTAGCAATGCGGGCACTCGCCTCACGCCGAAATAATTCGTTGAGCGCATCGCGCCGGGCCAGCGCATCTCGGCGCAAAGCGTTTCGGACTTCGAGGATTTCTTCTCCAATAGCAGCTCGCATTATACAAAAATACAACGATGCAAGCCCGTAGCTCAGTCGCGCTTGATAAATGCCAATGTTCGAACCTCGGTGCGGGAGGCACCTGCGACCTGGGCCGCAATTCTCAGATAGTATGTCCCCGATGGAAGCGAACCGACCGGAATCGCAACTTCATTCTGACCGATACCTAATTGCCACGACATTTGGACCACCGGTTCTCCCGTTACGTTTGATAGTGTATATGTTGCATTTGCTTCGACGTTTGCGGTAATGATCACGTGCGCCGCCGCACCCGTCACGGGATTCTCGCGCATCCGCGCATTGAAGAGAATCGAGCCTCCAGACATCAGCGCTCGCATCTGATCCGCGCCGCACGAAGCAATCGCTGGAACGGCCTCGGTATCTCCGGTCCACGCCAGACATCCGCCGCGCTCGGGCGACTCAGCCCATAGCATGATAGTCGCCGAGTCTTCACTCGAAATAAAACGAGTGACACTAAAGGAAAGAATGGAACTGCCCGACGGCGCCGCGAATGGAACGGAGGAGACGATTGTCACGACGAACCCGCTTGAGTCACGTCTGATGCCCAGGACGCGCGCATTGGAAAGGCCCGGAGCAAGAACGATCGAGGCCGAGTCGATCTCGGCTGCATTGCTGCTACTCGATTCAATGTGGACGACAAGCGTGTCGAGCACGAATGGCGCAAGTGTCGTCTGGATCCGAACATCGTACGAGCGATGCAACGAGTCGGTGTTGGGAAGCGGCGCGAGCGCAACCGTTGCGATGGATGGCACAGAGGTCAAATAAACGGTGTCGGTCGCCACCACCTGATTGCCCCCGAAGAATTGCACGACGATCTTATTGGTCGAGGTTGTCGCCGGGTCGAAGTGCAGCACGAATGACCGTGTCATCCCAGCGCCAATCGTATCTGGAAACGGCTCGTCCGAAAGAATCACAATGGAAGGATCGGTCGCAGAAACGCGGGAGACCACAAAGCTACGCTCAATCGTATCGGTGACCGGCACCGTAACGTCGATCGTGCCAGGCACAGCGCAGGAAACATTTACGTTTTGGCGCGAAGGGACGCTCAGCGCGGACCCTGGCATAGTGAGAATGAGGTTCATTCCAGCAACGTTGCCCATCTCAGCGTTCATCGAAATGACTGAGAGCGAGCCTTGGTGTGCGGTGTTCAGCCCGGGGTTCGCACGGATTGTCAGGTCAACAGTTGCGCCAGATCGAATAAGGATCGGTAACGCAGGTTCATTGACAATCGCAAAATCGCCCGACGGCGGGTCGATGGCATTGATGCCCAGTGCGGCGGCGCCAGTATTCACGATATGAAGGATCGTATCCCGGACTTCGCCCGCATACATGGGTCCGAAATCAATAATGGTAGGGGGATCGAGTGTGAAACTTGCCCACTCCACGTCCCCTAACAGCCTCATCGCGGGACTGGAGACCGCACCAACAATCGAGAACTGCGCCTCGACATGGCCGATCGGCAAGAATCCCGTGACTGAAATCCGGATTGCGACCGAGTCGCCGGGGGCAAGCTTAAAGGGCGTCTGGATTGTGGTATCAGCAAAGTCGGCCACGAACGTCGAAGCCCCAGAGCCATTGATGACGCTGCCGCCGAGGATCGTCGCGCTGTCAGGACCGGCAGAATACAATTCAATAATGGTATCGAGCGTCAGTCCCGGTGAGAGTACACCGAAATTAATCTCGTTCATCATGAAGACGAGACTGGACACTTCTGTTGTCCCGGTACCCGTGAGCGGAATTATCACGTTCCCATCGGTCGTCTTGATCAGAAGCGAAGCTGAGAGTAGCCCAATTGTATGAGGGCTAAAGCGAATCACAACGGGAAGTGCAACAGTGCCTCCCGCCGAGACGGCCAATGGAAAACTGGGTGAGATCACCTTGAAGTGGAGGCTCCCACTGCCAATCGGTGTGATGGCATCGATCTGCACATCGGCATTGGACGTGTCCCGAATCCGAAGGGTCAACTCCTTGAACGCCGTCGTATCGACTTTGCCAAAATCAAGGCGAGCGGAATCGCAAGCGATCCTGACATTTGCGCGAGCGGTTCCTATGGGCACAATACCCGTAAGTATGCCCAGCCAAATCCCAATTCCGATGATCGTTCTCATATACCCACTATATAGACACGCGACAGGGCCGAAATGTCACAACCCCTTAATATTTAGTCGAATGGGGGCAGAATTCCCACCCTTTGGGCAGTTAAGACGCATCCTACAGACTCCTGTTCGGCCACCTTCACGTATCGGCTCGGACACGGATGGGACGGTCCCGCCGCATGAAACGCTGCCCGGCCAGTTGGACGATGAGCACACCCGCGAGTGTCAGTCCACCGCCGATACCCAAACGGGCCGTGAGCACGACGCGCCCAAGCATGAGTGCCATGATCGTCGTCATGATCGGCTGCAAGTTCTGGAAGATCGCGACTTTGGTCGTCTCCAGTTTTGCAAGCGCGGTGTACCAAAGAATGTAGTTCAGCACGGACGCGATTGCCGCCAGATAAGCGATTTCAATCCACGAAGTACTCGAAATGCTTGTGACCTGCGCGGGACTGCTCATGAGCAACCCAATCGGAAGATAGATGAGCGTGCCGACGATCATGTTGACGGCCGTCACATATACCGCCCCATACTTCAGCACTAAGGGGCGTCCCAGCATCGTAAAGAGCGACCACGCTATGACCGCGATAAAGATCAGGATGTTGCCCACGGTCTGCTCGGACCGAAGCGTCGCGCCATGCTCGAACATCAGTAGAGC
>JADGPZ010000019.1 GCA_017882165.1 Candidatus Kapaibacterium sp. | reverse complement strand
AACCACATCCTGCGAGTAGATGTCCCGCTCCGCGGCATGCGTCTCGTGCGCCAGCGTGGCGATCTGCCCGCCGCAGACACCATGCACGATCGGAATCGAAGGAATGATCAATACCATGAGGATGCGCCAAACAGAACAAGCCAATATTTATCTCCCATATCTTTGAAAGATGAAAGTGCCGGGAATGCGCTCCCCGGTGCCGTTCGTTTGCCGGGTGAGATCATTCGCTATATCCTAACTGACTTGTTCTCGCCAACGATAGGACCGCTCCTTTACGGCTTCGGGCTGCTGCTGCTGTTCTTTCTTCTGATGAACGCCGACCGGCGGTTTCGGGAGTACGTCAGTCGCTCGCTGTTCCGTCCGTTCAACTTTTTCGCGGACCTGCGCGACCGCCGTCTGCTGCCCAACGCGCAGACCACGCTGCTCGCCATCATCCTTTCCGGCTCGGCGGCGCTCTGCATGAGCGCGCTGCTCCACGACGCGTATGCATTGAGTGGGAGCACTCCCGCACTGGTGCAGCACCTGCCGGATGGGCTACGCTCGTGGTCACTCTCGGAGGGCAGCGGTTACTTCGGGATGGTGCTTTGGATGACGGCGATCGTGTTCGGCGCGATCCTCTTCGCCGTCCTTGTGCTCCGCTTCATCGCGATCTTCCGCAAGGGCCGGATCATGATGGGCGATACGTATAACGTGGTGGTCTGGTCGGTGCTGCCGGTCGTGATCCTTTTGCCGTTCGATCTCATCCTGCCTCGAATGGATGTGGACACGACGACGATGCGTCTCGCCTCTGGTATCCTGATCGGGCTATTCCTCTGGACGTACTATCGCTTGCTCAAGGGGACGGGTGTGCTCTTCGATGTCTATCCGGCACGGCTGTACATTTATGGGACGGTCGTCATCGTGGTCGTCGGGATGGTTGCGTTCGGTTATCTGGGATAGAACCGGGATTCTGCTGATTAAGGCGGATTACGCGGATTGATTTTTGGGATTCTACGCTTAGAGAATCTTGGAATTCGTTGCTCATCCGTGCATTTATTAGGCGGGTTTCCGGATTTTTCAGGAGCGACTTCCATCATACCGTGCGTTCACTGGTTTGTCATTCTGATTTCAAGAGCAATCGTGTAAATCAATCCGCTTAATCCGCCTTAATCAGCGGAATCCCGGTTCTGTTTGAAATCCAGGTTCTATTTGTAATCCAGGTTCTGAATGTACTTATCGAAGTTAGAAATCATCGGATTTAAGTCGTTCGCGCAGAAGACTTTGCTGCGGTTCGACGCCGGGATGACCGCCATCGTCGGGCCGAACGGCTGCGGCAAGACGAACGTCGTGGATGCCATCCGCTGGGCGCTCGGCGAGCAGCGGGCCAGCACGCTCCGCTCCGACCTGATGGAGAACGTGATTTTCAACGGCACGCGCACGCGCAAGCCGCTTGGCATGGCCGAAGTCTCACTTACCATCGAGAACACGAAAGGTATTCTACCCACTGAGTATCGTGAGGTGACGATCACGCGCCGCCTGTTCCGTTCGGGCGAGTCCGAATATTTGCTGAACAAAGCGCAGTGCCGCCTGAAGGACATCATCGAGCTCTTCATGGATACCGGCATGGGCGCGAACGCCTATTCCGTGATCGAGCTGAAGATGATCGAAACGATCCTCTCGGACCGGACCGAGGAGCGCCGCAAGCTTTTCGAAGAAGCGGCCGGCGTCACGAAGTACAAAGCCCGCCGCAAGGAAGCACTCCGCCGCCTCGAACAAGTTGCGCAGGATCTCTCTCGCGTTGACGACATCGTCAAGGAAGTCACAAAGTCGGTCGCGACGCTTGAACGACAGGCCGAGCGTGCAAAGCGCCATGCGGAGCTATCGACAGAGCTTCGGACGCTCGAAATCGAGCTGATCGAGCGAGAGTTCGCCCAGCACCTGGGCCGGATGAACCCGCTCCGCGATGAGCTTTCCAGCGCCGCAACGCAGCGCGATCAGATCACGAGCGAGCTTTCGAAATACGAGGCATTGCTCGATGTCTTGGAGCGCGAGGAGCACGATCTCGAACAACAACTTACCTCCGGCGACCGGGCCGTCCGCGAAAAGTCCGCGATCATTCAGCGCACGCGGGAGACGATTATCGCGACCGAAGAGCGGCTGCGCTCGCTTGCAGAGCAGCGCGAGCGTGCCACGACCGAGCGCGAGCGGCTGATCGCAGAGAAGCAGGAATTGACCGAGCGTCTTGCAGCAATCGGCACCTCGCACGAAGATGCGACGCGCAATCGTACCGCCCTCGAGGATGAAATGCGCGAGAAGGAGCAGGTCAAGTCCGAAGCGGATGAAGTGCTTCGCGCACGCCGGCAGGAGCTTTCGAAAGCCCGCGATGAAGTCTACACCCTGCTCAACCTCCGCAATCAGCGTTCGAACGAACTCGAGCGCCGCCGCGCCCGCTCGCATGAGATCGAGCGGCGCCTGACCCATATCGAAGCCGAGGAGTCGAACCTCACGGAGAAACGCACCGCGCTCGAAACGCAGACCGTGGAGTTGGCAAGCCAACTCGAAGGCGCGCACGCCGCTGTCGCTCTGGCCGAACAGGAACATCAGTCCGCACAAGACCGCAAAGAGCAGCTTAAAGTAGAGTTGGACGCGAAGCAAAACGAGTCCTTCGCAATTCAGGGGGAGATTGGCAAGAAGATCTCGAAGATCGAGTTTTTTACAAGTCTTGTCGAGCAAGGCACCGGCGCGGGCGAAGCAGCCGAGTATCTCCTCGCCGAGCCGGGCTGGTCCTCAGAAGAGCCGATCATGGTCGCCGATGCATTCACGACCGACGCCGCGTATCGCGCCGCGTTCGAAAGCGTACTTGGCGAGATCGCCTATTATCTGATCGTCCCGACAAGCAAAGATGCCTTCGAGGCTGTCGAAGTGCTCCGCCACTCTCAGAAGGGCAAGGCTACGTTGGTTGCGCTCGATCGGGTTCCACCACCTTCTTCCGAAGAAGAGGACCGCGTGGCGCTTTCGACCGGTGCGAAGACCGCCCTCTCGCTCGCCAAATTCGATAACAAGTACAATAATCTTTTCCAGCTTCTGCTCGGCAGTATCGCAATTGTCGATACCATCGATCAGGCTTACGCCACGCTCGATGCCGATCGCTCCGTCGAGCGATGCGTGACGATCGAGGGCGAAGTCATCACGCGGCAGGGTTTCGTGCGCGGTGGTTCGCGCAAGAGCACCGAAGGAATCGTGATCGGCAAGCGCGAGCAGATCGAAGAGTTGGAGATCGAAGTCGAGAACCTGAAGGCACAGCTTGAACTCTGTGAGGGACGCGTGGGAGAGATCAGCGCAGCCTTCGAGGCAATCGACATCCGCGCCGCCGCTTCGCACACACGCGAACGCGAGGAAGCCCGCCGCGCCGTGCAGGTGCGCTCTTCGCAAGTCGAGTACGAATTGCGCCGCTCGATGGAGCAACTGGCCGCGCTCGGCGAAGAAGCCGCACGCTTGAGAAGCGATCTCACGCCGCTCACCGAATCGCTCGCAGCGATCGCGCAGGAAGTTTCCGAGTTCGAGGCGCAGCACTCCGAAGCAATGGAGACGGCAGCGCGTTCTCAGCTTGCCGTTGAGACCGCAGAGCAGTTGCTCGCAGATGAATCGCGCCGTTGGACCGAGGTGCAGGTGCGATTTGGGGCGCTTTCGAGCGAGATCACCCGCCTGGAGTCGGAGCGCCTTTCGGCAGAGCGATCCATCGACCACGCCACCCAACTTGCCGAGCAGCGCATCCGCGAGCGTGAACGCGCCGAGACCGATCACACCGAGCATTCAGCCAAGCTGGAGACGTTCCGCACGATGCTCGCCGGCCTCGAAGAAGAACTCGCGAGCGTCACCGGACTGCGCAACGAACTTGCCGAAGCCAAACGTACAAAGCAAGCCGAAGCACATACCTATCGCGAAGCACTGCGCGAAGAACGCGCCCGCCACGACAAGACGATCGACATTACCCACGAGCTTGAACTTAAGCTGCAGGAGATCGAGCAAAAGATTCAGACGCTGCGCGAGCGCGCAGCGCAGGAGTTTGAGATCCAGGCGCTTGAACTCAAGACCTATCCAGAGGACGACAACTTCAACTTTGGCGATTCGCGTGAGAGCGTCCGCGATCTGAAGCAAAAGATCAAGAACCTGGGCGCGGTGAATCTCCTTGCATACGATGAATTCCAGAAGGAAAGTGCGCGCCTTGAATTCCTCACAGCGCAACGCAAGGACCTGAACGACGCGCAGAAGAATCTCGCCGAGACGATCGAGGAGATCAACCAGACCGCGACGCGGCAATTCCTTTCCACGTTCGAGGAAGTCCGCAAGCACTTTCAGGACATCTTCCGCTCGCTCTTTGCCGAGGGCGACGAGTGCGACCTGAACCTGGAAGCCGACAAAGATCCGCTCGAAGCACAGATCGAGATCACCGCCAAGCCGCGCGGCAAGCGCGCACAGTCTATCGACCTGCTTTCGCAGGGAGAGAAGACGATGACGGCCATCGCGCTGCTCTTCGCGATCTATCTCGTCAAGCCAAGTCCGTTCTGCATCCTGGACGAAGTCGATGCGCCACTCGATGACTCGAACATCGACCGCTTCCTTACGATCATTCGCCGCTTCGCGCAAAACACGCAGTTCATCGTCGTCACCCACAACAAGCGCACCATGGCCGCCGCCGACGCGCTCTATGGCGTCACGCAGGAGGAGGATGGCCTCTCGAAGATCGTGAGTGTTCGCCTGAAGCGCGAAGGCGTCATCGTTCGTGGCAAGGGTGCCATCGTGCAGCCGGAACTTGCGGAAGAGGATGCGGTGGCTGCCTAAGGACTACAGAAACGGCACATTTGCGGTGCCGAGTGAAACGAATTTCCCCCGCTCGTGGCTTATAGAGGCGAGCTTGTTAGGGCTCGCTTAGTTTGCCATCATGCAGTCCCGATTTTTGTCAATCGGATTTTTGGCGGCGCTCCTGGCGTCGCAGTTTGCCGCGCTCATTGTGTGCGATCAGCCTGCGCGCGCGCAATTTCTTGCGCTCCGCTCGCCGTTCGAGCGCTTTACCGATTACCGTCTCATCATCGGGTGGGGATCATCCACGCCGCCGAATTCGCAGTGGGATGAGTTTACCCACTCCACCGCAGCCGTCACAGCGAAGCAGATCAACTTCAATCAATACGCTTCGATCGAGTACGGACAATTCCGCGTTGGATTCATGGCCTACAAGTTTCCGACCTCCATCCTTCCATTCGTCGTGTGGAATCCGCAGTTTCAGATCGAGCGCTTCGGCGTCGGTGGCGATTCGAACCGGCTCGCCTTTTCCTTCCGCGCCGAGAATCTGTTTGCAAAAAGCGATGCGAACGAATACCTCGGCAACGGCCAGAGCGACAAAAGCCGTTATCCTGACCGAAATTCGCTTTCCTTCTTGCTGACCTATTGGCTGGGACACAATCTCGACACCAGCGACTACGCCCACTTCCTGCGCGAGGCATCAGCGGAAGACATGCGCGAAGATGTCGTCACCGGTCCCATCCTTCCGGGCTCAGGCGGCGAAGTGCGATACTCGACGCGGAATGGCTTTAGTGTTGGCATTGGTCTTGGCTCCGGCAAATATTCGGGATCTGGACCGATCTCGCGGTACTTGAATTTCTTCAGCAACTACAACGTCTACACCGACAAAGGTTTTCCCGGCTTCAACCCACTCGCGCTGATCCGCTATCGCCTTCGCAATCTGATCGCGCAACTCGACATCGCCGGCGATGATGTCAACATTGGCATCGTGCTCCGCAATTTGCGGCATCTGGATATTGAAACAGGTCTGCTCCGTTTGGAACATATCTTTCCACGCTCTTCACGCGGCCCGCACCGGCCCGAGGCATTCCTTTCGATGCGCTATGCGATCTCGCTCGGAAAAGAGAGCGGCTTCTTCGAGTATGGCGACGCCATTCTCAATCAACTTGCCGATTCCGATGGTGATGGCCTGACCGATCTCGAAGAGATCATGATCTATCACACCGATCCGAACAATCCAGATACCGATGGCGATGGACTTTCAGATGGTGATGAAGTGCGCATCTATGGCACCAATCCTCTCAATCCGGACACCGATGGCGATGGGCTAAACGATGGCGATGAGGTCCACAAGTACCACACGAATCCACGACTGGCTGATACGGACGGTGACGGCCTGACAGACGGCGAAGAAATCCTGAAGTACCATACCGATCCACTCCTGCGCGATACCGATGGCGACGGCCTGACCGATGGCGATGAGGTCCAGAAGTATCACACCGATCCAACGAAGCCCGATACCGATGGCGATGGGCTGACCGATGGCGAAGAAGTCCTGACCTATCACACCAATCCGCTCTTGCCAGACACCGACGGCGATGGACTAACGGATGGGAATGAAGTCAAAGTTTTGCATACGAACCCGCTGAATAAAGATACGGATGGCGATGGTATTCCCGATAACGAGGATGCCTGCCCACTCGAACCGGGACCGAAGGAGAACAATGGCTGCCCGCTCGTGGCATTCAAGATTGGGCAGCGTATCGACTTACCGCGTGTTGAGTTCGAGACCGGCAAGGCCGCGTTGCTTGATCAGTCGTTCCCTGCACTCAATCAGTTGCAGGGGCTGCTGACGAAGTATCCGACCGTGCGCATTTCGATTCAGGGTCACACGGATAACACAGGCGATTCGGTGCAAAACCAGCGCCTCTCTGTCGCGCGCGCCACATCAGTCAAGAGTTGGTTGGTCGAGCATGGCATCCCGTCATCACGAATGGAAACAAACGGCTATGGCCAGACGCGGCCCATCACAACGAACTCGACCGACGTCGGCCGCGAGATAAACCGGCGTATCGAATTTATCATCATCGAGTACAAGGAATAGCCTACTTTACAACGATCATCTCGCGCCGAAGCACCGCATCGCCAGCTTGCAAGACATATTGATAACTACCCGAAGCGAGTTGCTTCGTGTCGATTGTGAGCATGTGAAAACCGGACTCCATTTCCTGATCGGCGGCTTTCAGTGTGAGTTTGCCGGTCGCGTCGTAAACCAGTAGCCGCACATGAGCGGGCTGCTCGAGTGCGAAGTGGACCATCGCCTCCATGTTTGCAGGATTCGGATAGATTGGATCCATCGTCAGCATGGTCTCGGCGGGAGTCTCCACACCCGCGCCGGAGGCCGCGGTAAAGCTACCCGTCATGCCAAATTGAACGTGATTGTTACATTGATAGCTATAACTGCCGGCAACCGTTACGGTGTAACTGAATGTCGCCACACCTCCGCTGAGCTTTTGAAACGTTGCAGCACCCGAGGGAACAGTGGTTGACTGCAACGGATGAAAATCAAAATTGCCCGTCCACTCGATGACATCTCCCACGTTTACCGAGAGCGACGCAGGGGAATAGGTATTGCCCCCGACGCCAAAATTGATCGTCCAGGTCTTGGCGGTGGAAGTGCTAGCCACCGCCAGCAGCGTGAATAAAGAAATAAGACAAGTTCGAATCATGCGATCCTCCAGTTTGGTGTGAAAAAGACGACGTAAGGCTCAACGGCACATTTGAGACTTGTGCTATTGGCGACATCTCTATTGACACACGAAGTGCGACAAAAGTTACATTGCGAGATCCTGAGAGGCGCGCCCCTATTTGGAATTATCACAATCGCAATTGGCGAGGGCTACCCGAATCCGCTTCTGCTGACCCTCCACGAGCAGGTTGTCTCCTTCTACATGCTCGTTATGATTGTTGGAATTCCCGTTTCCTGGAAATGGCCCGCTCAGGGTGGCGTGATGCTCGTCGCGGGGTATTTTGCGTTTCGCGGCGACGAGATCATGCACAATGTCCCCTTGCGGCTGTTCGGGTTTTTGGATCTATTTCTACTGCTGGGGTTGCTGAATATTCTTGTGTGGTGGGCAGCCAAACGCTCCCAAACGAAACCGTAGCGCACGCTCAGGGTCGCGGAGCTACATCAGCTTCTTCCTCAAACGCGCCACCGGGATATTCCGCTGCTCGCGGTATTTTGCGACCGTGCGGCGAGCAACATCGAAGCCCTCGGAGTTAAGCATGTGTACGATCTTTTCGTCCGAGAGAGGCTCACCGCCGTCCTCGGCATCGATGATGTCTTCTATGCGCGACTTGACCACTTTATTTGCGACGGCTTCACCTTCGATGTTCTCGCCTCCTTCAACGATGTGCGTGGGGATCGCCTCCGAGAAGAAGTATTTTAGCTCGAAGACTCCGAAATCCGTCTGACAATACTTGCCGTTGACGACACGGCAGATCGTCGAAATGTCCATGCCGATGTCTTCCGCGATGGTCTTGTAGATGAGCGGCTTCAAGAACTTCTCACCCTTCTCGAAAAATACACGCTGATGGGTGACGATCGAGTGCATCACGCGCATCATCGTTTGGCGTCGCTGGTAGATCGCCATGATGAAGAACTTCGCGGCTTCAAATTTCTTCTTGATGAAGTCCTTCGCTTCGGCATTGAGCGGCTGACCATGCTCGGGTGCCTGCTTGCGGACCAGATCCTTGTAGGCCGCGTTCACTCGAAGCGGAGGCACACCGCGCTCGTTCAGCGTAATACCAAAATCCTTCCCGTCCGGCATCTTCTCAATGTAGAAATCTGCCGTGATGTACTTCGTGCTTTCGGAAAGCTCCCCGGTCGGCGCGCCCGGTTTTGGATTCAGGTGCTGGATCAGCTCGATCGCAGGCTTCAGTTGGGACACGTCCATCCCAAGATGTCGCGAGAGCGATGCAAATCGCTTGTTGACGAAATCGTCAAAACGATCGTGTACGATCCGCTTCGCGACGTCCCGAACCGGACTATGATTTTGCATCACATCGAGCTGCACGGCGAGGCACTCGCGCAGATCCCGCGACGCGACACCAACGGGATCGAGTTTCTGAATCTTCCGGAGAACGGCCTCAGACTCCGCGACGGTGTACTCATAGCCATTGGAAATGGCGGCATCGTTGGCAACCTGTTCGAGTGGGACGCGGAGGTACCCGTCCTCATCGATCGAGCCGATAATCTCTTCCGCGAGTGCCAGATATTTTTCCGGCAGGTTCAGCATCGCGACCTGCTCATACAGACCATCGGTGAACGACTTCTGCGCGGCGTGCGGCGAATCCTCGCGGTCCTCATCGAATAATCCCGCGGTCGGCGTCTTCCAACCTTCGGTGTCATCGTTCATAAAGTCTTCGAACGAGTAATCGTTTGAAGACTCCTCGCGCTCGCGAACGCGCTCCTCTTGCATCCGCTCGTCGCGTTCACCGGAGGCAACCCCATCACTGGCTGAGGATCCGGCTGAACCACCAATCGCTTCGGCGAACTCGACCGGCTCGGAAATTTGCTCTTCCGTCGGACCCTGCTGTACGTTTTCCTCTTCTTCCGGCGCTTCTTCGAGCATCGGGTTCTCTTCGATCTCACTCTTGATCCGTTGCTCGAGCGAGAGGATCGGGAGTTGCAGCAACTTCAAATACTGAACCTGCTGCGGCGTGAGCCGCTGCTGGAGCGATTGCGTCTGTCGAAGCTGAAGCATGTGCGCTGTGTTCTCTATCTTCTACCGGCAAACTCGCGGCCACCGGAAGAGGCGAGCCGCAGTTACACACTAAAATGTGAGGAAGACCATTAGAATTCCTGGAGTACCCCGATAGCTTCAGCTAATTTCGTGCCAATGCGAAAACATGACCAATATGGCTCAGAATCGAGACACACCCAGCCTTTGCCCAAGAAAACGCCTTTTGAGCGATTTTAGGATTTGAGTCCAAAATTCATTTTTCTCATTCGTATAGACAGACCTACCTTCCGCACGAAAGAAATGCCGAATTTTTTCTGTTTCGTTTTTTTGTTTGGAGTTCATGAACACCAAATTCATGAACGCCCAAAACCAGAGTTCCCGAAAGTTCAAAATTATTTATGAATTCTTACGCGACTCCTTGACATCAGGAAAATTATGTCGTATGTTTGTAGCAAGCGGTAGCTCTTAGAAATAGGTCATGCAAGCCGCGATGTGTTAGTTAGCCAACAGCCGAGGTCCGCCGGACGACCTGCCGAGAACGTAAGTCCACGACTCTCCGCCCGATGCCTCATAATTGAGAGGAAAGAATCATGTCACAAAGAAATAGCGGTCGGGGGGAAAACCTACTCGCCATCCGCCGAGGCGGATTCGCATCCATTCGCACCATGATCGTCGCGCTCGCGCTCGTTGCGGCTTGCCTCGGAGGGGCTAGTGGGCAATCGAACACCGAGTACCACTTCCGGCAACAACATGTCGCCGACGGTGCGACGTACAACCTTGAAGATAATGCGCCAATCCTTTCGATGGATTGCCTTGCAGCCAATGGGTATGGTCAATGGACCCTTAGCTCAACTTCTGGCATGACTAATAACCTTACGCCACTGGGGATCAACAATCCAGTGTACCCTGCAGGTTGGTACCTACTTGCAAATGGACTTTACAAGCCTTCAACCAGGTATGATGGCACGACTTCGCATCCCGGCTGCATTCCGCCGGGCGTCGTGCAAGATGGCCCTATCCCAGGCACCATTCCAACTGAAGCAGAAGTAACCGCAAATCTCGATGGCGCGGTTGATTATGTGTGGCCCGACGCGACCGGACAGAACTTCATCGTCAACGAATTTAGCAGTAGCGATCTAGATCTCTCGCTCTCGTTTTGCTCGAATCCGGCGCCACCGATGAACGTCGTGAGGGGGCCCGGCATCCACCCGTATATTCCCAACATTCCAACGAGTAGTGCTTGCGGATGCCCCATACCTCCCTGCATGCACGATGTCTGGCGAGTGACGCCTGCGTATCAGGACGAATTTCAGATCACGTCCGATGCGCGGTACCTGTACATTGTTTGGTGTACACACACCAACATGTGCTTGACATCGACGAGTGAGATTTGGGCTACCGTCGTTGATCGGACCACGCAACTACCGGTTGGAGGTTGGCCACAGCATCTCGGACCCGGTGTCAAGCCAACCGTTGCCTGCGATCCGCGCAACAATCGAACCACCACTCTTCCGGCATTCGAAGCAGCGTGGATTAATAATACTCCCGCGCCTAATATCTTTCGTATTACGTGTACTGCGGGCGGGCTTGGGACGATGTTTCCATTGCCCCTGACCTACATCAATCCCTTAACCGGCTTGACTGTAGGTTACGACCATGCCCTTCATGCGCGCGTGCTCGTCAGCAGCGCACCCAGCGTGTTACCGACGGTCGCTCTATATGCAATCGTCGATCTTGACGGGACAGGGAATACCTCGCTCGTATTTTATCGGCCAGCAACGTCTGGGGCTTCACCGGCGGCTTATGTCGATGGCACGCTGATGACGATCCACCCAACTCTCGTTACCGGAGGACCGCTGACCGTCGTCGATAAGTTCATCACGGCGTTTGCAAACCCATACGATTTTACAGAGCGCCACGATGTCGGCTCGCTGACTGATCAGTTTCACTGCCTCTATCAACTCAATGCTACATCGTCGATGAGCAAGAACCCGCTCATCATCGTCGAGGGCCGAGATAACGGGGCGGCAAATCCTGTTACTTCCACGGACACACGACTGGTGCTGAACCAGTCAGGTGGCTCGGTGCTGGCCGATCCTTACAGTTACGTCGCCGCAGTCAACCAAATGGGCATTCACGTCCATTGGCGTGATGCCGCCGCGCCAGGAGGGACGCACTACTATGCCCGCGACACAAGTCGCGCGTTTGATGAAGATGTGGAAGAGAATACGCTCGTGACAGATATTTGCACGGTCAGCGACGGTTCGGGTCATGGCGGAACCGCCGGAGCGACAATCCTTCAAAATCGGACGATGGCGATCTGGACCGATCCGAACTACGGATTCTCGATTACAGCTCCATATGTTCCAAACAGCGGCCTTTGGCAGCCCCGAACCTACGGGGACCACAACACGCCGACACCCACTTTAGCACTGATTGACAACTACGTCGGCATGCTTGACTTCCGAGGAGAGAATGTGAAGCTCAACGTCGGTGGTGCCACTGAGTTAGTTGCCGATGGCTCTGTATCGGGGCACCTCACGGACATTCCATATTTCTATTTCAATTTTCTGGGAGCGAATCGAGGAAGTACCCAAGGCGTAATAGTGAATGGGACCTGGGACTACTATGGCTTAATCGCTGTACACGACCCGACAACACTCGCATCCACAGTCATTGGCTCTCCTTTTACAAATGGCAGTCTTGTCTCGGATCTGAATGCGGGAGCATGGACCATTTACCCCATGGAAACTGGCGGGGGGGCAATCAAGATCGGAACTCATTGGCAAACTGTCGGAGGAGATGGAGGCGTCGATATGCCTGGGACTCTCAACGTTCACGGAGGAGCAAACTTTTACTGTGGCGAGTGGACACCTTTCACGATAGCACCAGATGGAACCGGCGTGTCCGGTCGAATCGACGTGCTTAATGAGAACAGCGTCTTCCCGATCAATAGTACAATCAAAATGACCGGAAGCTTAACGCTGGACGGCAAAACTACTTTGCAGCGTTCAACGGTGGCAGGTTCAATTGATTGGAGTTCTGGTGGCTGTATGCGGGGGCACATTGATAACAACGCTCAAGACATCATTCTCTACGCCGGTCAGGTCTGGGATGCAACCGACCACACAGACGATGCGACCCATCTGCAATTCGACGCAGAGAAGTTTAGTTTTTTCAACGCGAATCCAACTGGCACTAGTGAACTGAGGTTAGGCAACTTCGATCCTACTGCCACGAACGTTGACGATGGTGACGGTGGTGACATGACGTTTAGCGGAGGGCTTGCTGATGCGATCGAGATTCATCTGATCGATCCAAATGCTACCGGTAGGAATTACACCGTTCAGAATATGTCGTTTAACGATCTCAGGGCCTATGTTATTTTGGCCGAAAGCGATCAGGCTCCAGACTACCCGAATGGGTATGGCAACGTTACCATCAGTGGAAACGTCTTTGGTACATTTGCTACCAATGCTGGCAGTCCCCCCATTCCTGGCGAATGGGGTGAAGATAGCCCGGTTTTTGGTATCTATATTCGTGACCTCAATGGTCTCGGGTACGCAGCAACGAACCCTTACGGCTCTGTTACGATATATGCTAACAAATTCCAGTCAACGAGCAACACTTACTCCACGGTGCATGATGAGGATGGATGGTCCTCAGCGATTGGTCTCGAAAACTCAACAGCTTTTGTACTCGACAATATTATCTCTGACAATGGCTACTTTAATGGAATTTATGTAATTCCAAGCATCCTGCACACCTCACCCACGACGTATTCCTTGATCTGTGGCAACACGATTAGCAACATTCAGACATTGTATTCCCCATCATTCGAGTATGGTGCTGGCATATACACATGGTCCAGCGCAGGATACGTCAAACTAAATACTATTACAAATTGTGACAATGGATACTTCTCTCTTAAGGATGACAATCCAAAATTATTCGGGAATGACATAACGGGGAATAAGTATTCAGCATTACGCCTGCATGGCACTAACGACGAGGTCGATCTTTCGGGCGTTCATGGCGGCAGTAGTAATTATGCTGCTTATAACACTCTTTCTGGCCCTTCAGGGCCTACTTCCGATCCAACGAATAATGAAGCTGCCATTCTGATCGCAATTGTGGACAATAGCTCTAAGGTTGATGTGGGTAATAAGGGAATGGGATGGTCTAACTACGGCGAGAATAACTTCATGGTCACATCGAGCGGGTCTATCGTCCCTAACATTGCTGGGCCTCCTACCACAACGAAGGTGGCTCTTGGTAATATCGATCATAACTTCTGGGGAACAGGCGTTAACCCTGGCTCTGGCACAATCACCTGCAGTCCGAATTGTGACTGGTCCGGCGGCGGCGGTACGATCACAAATGCAGCAAGCATTTCTTATTCCGCGACCGGCGCATACCGTTCTTCGCAAATCGGCAAGCCGTCTTGGTGGTGGCAAGTTGAATGTGGCGCGGGCCTACCTCAGGTTGTGGCGTCAACATCGTCAAAGCCTCTGAGTATCGAAGAATCGGACTCCTGCCTCCAATTGTGGAATAGCGCAAATCAATTCCGGGATGACCGCCTGTGGCAGCAATCCTATGATACGTTCAGGCGATTTATTGAAAGCTGCCCAAACGATTTCCCAAACTCGTCTATTGCTTTCAATAGAATCATTGGTGACGTATATGCCCTTGGCGGAGCGGTCAATTCACCGATTCAAGCTTCATGCCTATCATGGTTAAAGTCGGTTCTTTACCGAAACACGACTGATCCTGAATATTTCTGCTCGTGTGTCGAAGCAATCTCTGGCGTCCTTCCGAATCCAGATGATACACTTCCAGGATTTAGATCGCGCAACATTAATATCGGCCTCGCAATGTATGCCTGGTTGATTCGGAATACGTCATGCGACTCACCATTTCTTTGGCAGGAATACAAGCAAACTCGGCTCACTCAATACGAGCAATGGCACAATGATACGAACGCCTACAAGCTTGACACCACGCTTCCGCCGCTCAGCACCTGGGGCCTTGACACTCTTCTTGCGAAGCACTTCCAGTATGCGTGGGTCCCGAGTGGCGGGGATTTTGGGAAGCATGTTGCGTCGTACTCTGTCTCGGAGAACCCGCTGCAGGAGGCAACTACACTTCGCTTCGAGCTAACGGACGCGGAGTATGTGCGCGTGGAGGTGTTTGATGTTCTGGGGTACAACACACCTTGCCCGTCGCTTCAAAAGACAGGCGAGGGTTTGTTTGAACCCGGCCCGCACCAAATCCCCATCGACTTCTCGCGCTGCACCTCCGGCACGTACTATCTTCGCATCACACTTGGCACCGGCGAAGTGCGGACGATTAAGTTAGTCAAGGAATAGCGGACGTGCAGGGGCGGATTCCCATTCGCCCCTGCATATCGTGCGAGGAGATCGTTGTTGGCCGGGTCAATTCTGCGAGAATTGTTGTTTACCCGTGTGCAATTCATAATCACTCGTGGATGATCGATCATCCACACCACTCTAACTCCGACTCATGCGCACCGAACGCGACTCACTCGGCGTCCTCGAACTTCCCGATGACGCATACTACGGCATCCAAACGCTCCGCGCCGTCCAGAATTATCCGATCTCCGGACTGAAGCCACATCCGACCTTCGTGCGGGCCTACGCGTTGCTGAAGAAGGCGTGCGCGAAAGCAAACGAACGCGCCGGCGCGCTAAAGCCCGAGCTATCCAAAGCAATTTGCGATGTCTGCGATGAAATCATCGCGGGCGGCTTGCGCGATCAGTTTGTCGTCGATGTCTTCCAGGCCGGCGCCGGCACGAGCACGAACATGAACACCAACGAGGTCATCTCGAACCGTGCGCTCGAAAAGTCTGGCCAGCCGCGCGGGACTTACGACAAGATCTCGCCGAACGACCACGTCAACATGTCGCAATCGACCAATGATACGTATCCGACAGCGATGCGGCTCTCTTCGATGCTGCTGCTCCGCGAGCGGATGTATCCCGCGATTGAAACGCTCCGGCAATCTTTCGCCGCAAAGGCTGCGGAGTTTTCCGATGCGGTAAAATCCGGCCGGACCCACTTGCAGGACGCCGTGCCGATCACGCTGGGACAAGAATTCGGCGCATGGCAAGACATGATTGTGCGCCACACGAAGCGCCTCAAAGATGCCGAAGATGACATCTCCTTCCTCGGCATCGGCGGCAGCGCGGCAGGCTCGGGACTGAACACGCCGGCAGGCTACCGGGGCTACGTCGTCGAAGAACTTCGCACGTACACAGGACTCGATGTCAAGGCGTCGAACGATCTCTTTGAAGCGATGGAGTCGCTCGCGCCGTTCGTCCATCTGATGAGCGCAATGAAAAACCTCGCGCTCGACATCATCAAGATTTCCGCCGATCTTCGATTGCTCTGCTCGGGACCCATGACCGGCTTCGCCGAAATCACACTACCTGCCGTGCAACCCGGTTCGAGCATCATGCCGGGCAAAGTGAATCCTTCCATCCTCGAAATGGTCTCGCAGGTTGCGATGCAAGTTGTTGGAAGCGAGACGGTGGTTTCGTATGCCTCGCAAGGCGGACAACTCGAACTCAACGTCATGATGCCGGTCGTGCAGTTCAACATCGCGTTCGCGATCGAGATCTTCTCGAACACGCTCGAAGTCATGGCGCGCAAGTGCATCGATGGCATCGTCTGCGACCGCGAGCGGATGCGCCACTACGCCGAGACGAGCGGCAGCCTCGTCACCGCGCTCGCGCCGGAGATCGGTTACAACAAAGCCGCCGAGTTGGCGAAAGCATCGCTCAAGAAGCGCCGGACCATCCGCGAGCTTGTACTGGAAGAGGGACTCATGTCCGCCGCAAAGCTCGACGCAGTGCTCAATCTCGAAAAGATGGCGAAAGGGATTTAGCGCACTTCTTCCCAGACCTGATCGCTCGAGCGGTGCTTGAGCAGGACGGCGAATCCGTTCTTGATCCAATCGAAATAGACGTGCCGGTATCCGTACTTGCGGTAGCGGCGCGGGGACTCATAGACGAGTAGTTCGTGATCGAAGCGAATGCGGCCTATCGAGCGCAATCGGCGATAGAGATCGAAGTCCTCGCCGGCGGCCATGCCGGGGTTGTATCCGCGCAAGGCTTCGAACGCTTTTCGTCGCACGATCTGGCACTCGCCGCGGCCCATACCGAGGCCCATCGCATTGCATATCTTTACGTAGCGATTGAAGTAGGCGTGAAACAGCCGGTCGCTGATGCGCCGCTCTTCGGGAAACACTTCGACGCGGGTGGCAATCGCCGCAAGTCCCTCATCAACTGCAAATCGTTGCAACGCGCGATCGAGAAATTGCGCGACATCGGCGAGCACGGTATCCGCATTCAGGAATAGCAATAGATTGGCCCGCGCCAGCGAGGCGCCACGGTTGCGGCCTTCGGCAATCGTCTGCCGCCATGCGCCTTCGTGCGTTGCGATGGAGTCGGCATACGCCGTCGCGATGCCCATCGTATCATCGGTCGAGCCGCCATCGCTCACGATGAGTTCGAGCGAGAATCGTTGCCGAATCTCGGCGGTGAACTGCATGAGGCAGCGCTCGAGCAGCTTCTCCTCGTTCTTCGTCGGAATAACGATGGATACAACCGGCTCGGCAATGGCCAAGCCGGGAAGTCCGATCTGGACCGGCTGCTGACGCTGTCGCGATGTGCGCTTCATTCGTAATTCGTAATTGCAACTGTCATCCTCGTCTCCCACTCGCCGTCTGCCGGTAGGTCCAGCGTCCAAACTGGCATCAAGATGGAGCCTTGATAAATCCTCTCGAATCCTGCCTCACTCGTCGATACCGATTCGAGCGGGAATCGGATGATCTCGCTGGCCTTCGGCGCTTCGAGCGCGATTGCAAGACCGAGATACTCATCCACCATCTTGAGGTGTCCGCCGATGACCGAACCTGTGCTGTTCATCTGCGCCTCTGCGAGACGCACGCCGTTCGCTTCAAAGTAGCGGTCTGGTGCCACCGGAGCGAGCAGACTGAACGCCCACTCGGAGGCAAAGCACAAACGAACCGGCTCGTCCGATTCGTTCGTAAGCCGGTAGATCACAATGATGTGGCCTCCCTCCATCGTAAGTGCCTTCTCCACCTTCACGTGGTGCTTTCGGCCATGTAATGTGACGGTGCCAGACCTCGAAAGCGTAAGTTTATGCTCGGCATCTGTATAACTCCAATCGCACGCAGAAGTCACAAAATCTCCAAGTTCTTCGTAGCGATTTATGCGCAAGTCATCTGCCGTGACACCGGGCGCGAAAAAGTGTTCGATGAGCGAGCCGCGTCGGTAGGCGTCGTAGATCAGCAGCTTGTCGAGTCCCGGCTCTTTCGCCTCGATCATATCGTGGATGGACTTCGTGCCGTCCGTGCGAGCACTGTTCTGAGCCGCATGTTTTAGCTTGCGGTGGTAGGCTTCCTCGCGGCGCGACATAATGTTCATCGCGTTGAAGCTTCGCGGATCGTTGGCGACACCTTTGAAATCAATCTCCGCGATCATGCCGCCGAGCGAGGGCTTCACGAAAAGCAAAAGCTCACGCGATTCCAGAACGATCTCATCGGCTCCATCGCAATCCACGTCTCGCGCTTCCATGCGAACGCCAGACAACTGCTCCGCTTCATCGAGTCGGCGATCCGCACGCACGAGCGCTGAGAAGTTCGCATCACGCAGGTTCGGCAGATACGCGCCGCCAAAGACGCCGTGCCAATAGGGATCGTTGCATTGCGAAGCGAGAAGTTCGCGCTCGGCTTTCGTGATATCCAAACCACGCGCACGCGCTGCCGCACAGCGCGCGCTCGTCCGCAGCATGTGTTTGTGCAAATGGTTGATCTCCGGATACTTCGCAAGGAAGTTGCGCCAGTATCCACCGCGCACAAATGCCAAATCTGTCTTCGATTCCTGCGCGTGGGGCAGAGCTTCCAGCCTGCCCAAGAAATCCTCGTATTTTCGTGTCGTCTCCGCCGTCGGCAGCGCCCATTCGTTCATCTCGGCATAGCTCGCGTTCGGCAAATAGATCCGGCCTTTCGGCGGCAGGGCGTCCAGAACCTCACCCGGTTGCATCATTCGGATCCATGCTGCATTCTCGGCCAGCTTTCGAAAGAACTCTTCAAGCCAGCCATCACGATCGCTCGTCCCGTACACGCGATCGTACGTTGCCGGCCACACACCGAACTTCTCGCCATCGTCGGCGAAGCTGACAATATTCGATCCGGCCTCGCTCGCCATGTCGCGGAGCACGCGCAAGGTTTCATCCACCGGAACGAAGGGAATGGTATACCGAAGCGCCTTGGAGATTGGAAAGACCGCCAGCGTCTTGCCGAGGTCCTCCGTCACATAATACCCGGAAAGGTCTTCTTCGCGCAGACCGGCCTGAAGGAAGTGTGTATCATCCAGCAGCACGTAGCGCATTCCGGCATCGTGGAGCACGGAGGCCAGCGGCTCCTCCCATACGCGCTCGGCCAGCCACATACCGAGTGGGGCTCGCCACGGCGAGCTTCCAGCCTGCCCAAACAATCGCTCGATCCGCTCGGTGAGCAGTGCGATTTGCGCCTGCTGATCGTGCGGCGGAATCACCGCGAGGATCGGCTCGAAGAATCCACCGGAGATCATCTCGAGTTGACCGCGCGCGACCATCGCACGCAGCCGCTCGATATGCTCGGGGTGATGCGATTCAATCCAATCGAGCAGGATACCGGAGAAATGCGTCGCGAACCGAATCGGATACTGAGAGGCAAGTTCGAAAAACGGCCGATACGATTTCGCATACGCCTCTTCGAAGACATAATCGAAATTCCCCAGCGGCTGGTGATTGTGAGTCGTGAAGGTGAAGATGACGGAGCGCATGAGAACCTGGAGTAGAGAGAGAGCTTGGATTACGCGGATTGATTTTTCGAATTTTGCTAATCCCTAAACGCGAAACGGGAGGTGAAGGGTCTCTGCCTTCAACAGCCACTTTTATGCCGCGAAACCTGACAACCCCCGAATACTAACGAATCAGGTGTAACTTTTCCCCGCGAGCGAAGTTCTTAGTGCATACCACATTCACCCAAAACGATGACCTCCCTCCGAAGCAAGCTACTCACAGCGGCAGCGGTTCTCTCCATGCTGTTCGTCTCCTCGTCCGGCTCGGCACAGTGGGTTCCGGGCAATGGACCGGGCGGAAACAACGTCTCGTCATTCGCTATCTGCGGTACGAATCTCTATGCTGGGACCAATGCCGGGGTCATACTCTCAACTGATAGTGGTTACAGTTGGAGCTCCGTTAATAGTGGATTAGATTATCTCGATATTCGCAACCTGGCTGTGATGGACTCATTCGTATTCGCTGGAACCGGTGACGGTGCGGGAACAGGGGGAGGCGGCATTTTTCGGACGGCTAAAGGCGGCAGAGGCTGGACAGCGGTGGGTGTTGGCTTGCCAAGCAAGACAACTGTTAATCTCCTTGCTGTGAGGGGCACTAATATCTTCGCCGCGACATCCCAAGGCGGATTGTTTCGATCAGCCGATGCTGGCATGCATTGGATCTCCGCGAGCGCAGGATTGCCCCAAGCTGAGGTCATGGCGTTTGCCGTAAAAGGCACGAACCTATTCGCAGGGTTGCTCGGCAAAGGCATCTTTCGGTCAAGTGATGACGGTGCAAACTGGACAGCAGCGTTTGCAGGATTGACTGATACTTTTGTCACCGCTCTTGCAGCAAGCGGGACGAATTTATTTGCTGCGACTGGCGACGGCAGCGTTTTTCGTTCAAGCGATGATGGAACAACATGGAAGACCGCAGGATCGGGATTTACCAATGTTTACGCTGACGCTTTTGCCTTAATTGGCACGGATCTTTTTGCTTGCACATGGGGAGCAGGCGTTTTTCGGTCGAGCGATAACGGTCTGAACTGGACACCGACGAGCATTGGATTGGACTATTTATTTGTCCGTACAATTGCTATGGTTGGTGCGACACTTTATGCCGGAACAGGTGGCGGCGGCATTTTTCGTTCTACGGATAGCGGCAGAGCCTGGACAACCGCGAGCGCGGGATTGAGTAATACTGACGCCATTGCAATTGCCACGATCGGCACTAATCTTTTCGCGGGATCCTACTACGGAGGAGTTTTTTGCACAGGCGACACAGGGGAAAGCTGGAGGGCCGTAAGTTCTGGACTGCCCCCGAGTGCATTCCTGTATTCCCTTACTGTAAGTGGCGCAAATCTCCTTGCCGGTACAGATCGTGGTGTTTTTCGCTCTAACGACAATGGCGAAAGCTGGATAACAGCAAGCAGTGGATTGACTGACACTGATGTCCGTGCAATAGTCGTGAGTGGAACAAATCTATGTGCCGGAACTGGCAACGGAAATGTTTTTCGATCGAGCGATAATGGTATGAGTTGGAGCGCAACCAGCGGTTTGAGCCATGTTATCTGTGCCTTTGTTGTGAGCGACACCAATCTTCTTGCTGGGACTAATAATGGCGTTTTTCGCTCGTCCGATAGTGGTACTAGTTGGACGGATGCAAGTACTGGATTGACCAATACTTTCGCGCGCGCTTTCGCCACCCTTGGTACAGAGCTATTTGTGGCGACCGAAGGCGGCGTGTCTCGTTCCACGGATGGTGGCGCAAGTTGGACTATGGCAAGTGCTGGATTGACTCACCCATTTGTCTACACACTTGTCGTAAGCGGCACTAATATTTTTGCGGGGACTTATAGTGGCGTTTTTTATTCGAGCAATAATGGACAACTCTGGTCGAGCGTAGGTTTGGAGAATCACGGTATTACTTCCTTTGTGATGATCGGCCCTTATCTGTTTGCAGGAACTACTGACAGTGGTGTCTGGCGCCGCCCGCTCGCCGAGATGATCGGCACGAGTGCGGTGGCGGGGCAACCGAAGGTACAAGGAATTGGGGCGCAAGCCTATCCCAATCCATTCTCGGAAAAGACGACGATTCGTTTCATGTGTGCAGAGCGCGGGCCGGTGCATCTGAGTGTTGTGAATCTTCTTGGCGTGGAGATCGCGCGACTGTTTGATGGCGAGTTGGATGCAGGCGAGCATGCGTTCGAATGGGACGCAAATGACGAGGTGGCAGGGACGTTCTTCTGTCTCATCCGTGAGGGCGCCGCAGTGGGCGCCCATCACGCGGTGCCGATGATGCTCAGCCGGTGAAGTCCACGCGGACGAGTTTCTTCTCCTCGCGCAGAAAATCGGGATAGCCGATGAGATCGAGCGGCTTCTCGCACGCGGATGCAACGCCTTTCATTCGCAGAGTCCGGCTGATCTCTTCCGTTAGATCGCCACCCTTGAGCGCGAAGAGCACACCACCCTGCTTCAGCAATCCGCGCGACCACTTCGCCATATCCTCGAGCGGCGCAACGGCCCGAGAGAGAATCGCATCATACGCATGCGCGTGCTCCGGCAATCTCCCAATCTCTTCCGCGCGCGCGGCGATTCCGCGGATGCCGGTGAGTCCCAGCGCAGCAATCATCTCGTTCACGGCCATGATCTTCTTCTGCGTAGAATCGACCAGTGTGATATCGAGCCGAGCGGGGGCGCTCGATGGCAGCGCGATCTTGAGCGGGATTCCGGGCAGTCCGCCTCCCGTGCCGATGTCGAGCACGTGCTTATTCCGGAAATCATAATCACAAACAGACGGCATTGCGAGCACGAGCGAGTGGAGAATATGCCGGTCGAGGATGTGCGCCTCGTCCTTGCGGGAAACAAGATTGATCTTGGCATTCCACTCGGCAAGTAGGCGGGCGTATTGCTCAAGCAGGCTCTGTTGCGTCTCATCGAGAGCAAGTCCGTTGGCGTGGCAGATGGATGCGAGTTCAGCGATAGTCATATTCGAGAATGCCCTCAACGATGCAGACAAATGAGAGATTCACAACTTCAATCGGTTTTGTCGCCGCGCGTGTTGTGCATCCGTGACAAAACGAATTGCAATCATCGGTGGAGGCGCGGGCGGCATTTGCGCGGCGCTCGGTGCCGCGCGGACTGCGCGCGAGCAGGGTAGCCAAATAGAGGTGCATCTCTTCGAGCGCAATCCGCGCCTCGGCATCAAGATTCTAATCTCCGGCGGCGGCAAGTGCAACATCACACACGCTGGACCGGTCGAGGAGTTGTTGCGAGAAGGCTTCCCGCACAAGAACGAGCAACGCTTCCTGAAATACGCGCTCCACAGTTACACGAACGAGGATGTTCTCGCCATGCTTTCTTCGCATGGCGTAACGTGTCACGCCAGAGACAACGGCCGCGTCTTTCCCGACTCCGGCCGGGCTGACGATGTGCTCAGTGCGTTCGAAACAGAGTTGAGAGCTGCGGACGTCACTCTCCATTTGAATTCTCGCGTCACTGCAATCGAGCATGTTGACAATAGTTGGAATATCAAGATACGCGGTGGCGGCTACCAGGCCGACGCGCTCATCCTTGCCACGGGCGGCACCAGCTACCGCAAAGTCGGGACGACGGGTGATGGTCTTGCTTACGTGGAGAAACTCGGTCACACCATCGTCCCCATTCGCGCGGCGCTTGCGCCGATCTATTTGCAGCAGCCTCCGGCGCAGGAGCTTGTCGGGATTGCGTTGCGCAACATCGAACTTCATGTTGTGCGCGATGGCCGCACACTCGCCTCCTGCAGTGGCGATATACTACTGACACACCGAGGGCTTTCTGGACCTGCCGCTCTTGGCATCAGCCGGGAAGCCGCGCTCCAGATGGATGACGGCCCGATCGAGATAAGCGCGAACCTGATCGGTCGCAACATTGAAGACTGCCGGGCGCTCGTGCTCGATGTGCAACGGTCGCGTTCGCAGCAGCAGTTGAAGACCTGGTTGGAGGAATTGCTGCCGAACCGATTTGTCCCACACGCTCTCGAACAAGCCTCCATCCCGCTCGATAGAAAATGGAACGCGCTGACGCGAGAAGAGCGAGATCGGTTGCTCGCTGCACTCACGCAATACTCATTTGGCGCCGTTGCAGAAATTCCGCTCGATCGCGGCGAAGTGACAGCCGGTGGTGTGAGTCTGAAGGAAGTTGATCCGACAACGATGATGTCGCGTCTCATACCAACGCTCTTCTTTGCCGGTGAGATGCTCGATGTCGCCGGCGAGATCGGCGGCTTCAATTTGCAGGCGGCGTACTCGACCGGCTGGGTCGCCGGCTCAGCGGCAGTGAAGCAACGTTCGGAACGAGCATAAAAAAAACGGCAGCCGAGGCTACCGTTGTGTTCTGCTGTTGTTGCTTCTTAGGATGATTGAACATCCTGACGCGGATTTCTGCTTGTGTCCGCGTTGTAAGGTGAGAGATACACTTAGTTAGTTTACTTGCAAATCTTTCCGGGTGGTCGGGTCGATGGTGACTTCACGCATCACGACCGTAAAGTCCTGTTCGATCTGCTGCGTGCGATCGGCCATCGGAGTCGTGACGAGCACGTCCTTTGTCAGGATCGAGTCGCCTTCGAGATGCACCCAGTACGATTTACCGGGCTTGAGAATGACGAGGTACTTCCCCGTCTCTTTGTTCGAGGTGCTGCTCGTGATCTCGCGTGCGGTATCGCCAACGACGCGGACGCTGACGCGAACGGACGTTGGCTTTGCGTTATCCTCGGAGCGAACCGTACCTTTGAGTACGATAACGGCGTGCGCCAATTGTGCGCGCACGCTCACGCAAGAAGCGGCAATCAAAATGGTTGCGAGTCCGGCAAGGATTGCAGCGCGAAGAGTCTTGGTGATGGTGTTCATGGTTTGTGAATGGTGTTTCATTGAGCTGAGGGCTGTGATTCGGATCGCTGCAAAAATCCGACTCGCTGATTACGGTGTGATGTTGTGTGTGTTACCCTTTTACTGTATTATTCAATGTTCACAAAAGGCTGCAAATACAATGCTCTACGCGCTTTATTGCCAATGGGGTGCCAACTTCCCGAAGGTGCCGAATTCGACTTTTCATACGTGTCATTGCGAGTTCCCAAGCGAGGGTGTGCGCTATCAAGTGAACACTTGGAGTCGCGGACTGTATAGTCTATTGTCCCTGTTACTCTATTGTTAAATCCACGTAGTACCGCTATGTTTCGACGAATCCATCTTCGTGTTGTCTGGCTTATTCTTCCGCTCGCGGCGCTCGGTTGCGCGCCATCAGCAACGACGACGCGCACGCCGACCACGCCGGTGATGACCGCCAACGCGATCGAGATCGAGCGCGTCCGCTTAGCACTTGATGCCGCGTCTTCAACTGCGCGATCGCTTTATGTGGAAGGCGACATCACACTCGATCAGAACGGCGAATCGAATTCCGCGACGTTTGTGATGCGGAGTAAGCGTCTGAGCGATGCCGGACGAATCGACTCGCTCAGCATCGAAGTCAAAGGTCCGTTCGGAATCAAGGTCGCGCGGTTTCTTGCCTCGCCCGATGGATACAAGTTCACCGACATTCTCCACGGCGAAACAATGAGCGGCAAAACCGATGCGCACGCGCTTGAAGCGCTGACGCAACTGCGCGGCCTTTCGCTTACCATGATGAGCGATCTCGCGTATGGACTCGCGCCTGTGAATGGCGAGTCCGACAACGGCAACTCGCTTACCATTCTTACCACGGCCGATCGCCACCAACTCGTCGTTCAGCGGCCCACTGCGAACGTCACGGAAATAATTGATATGACAGGCCCAACGGTGGAAGCGACGGCGATGCACGTGGACCGCTACCGCCGCTGGAACAAGATCGTTGACGCACCACCGAATATTCCGCCAGCGATCACGATCCGTTTTTCGAATCGGACGACAATCGAGGGGCTTTCCATTCCTCAGCACATCGAAGCTGTAGCCGGTGAAAACAAACTAAAGCTCGATTACACGAAGATCGAACTCAATCCGCCATCGCTCACCGTGAAGATCAAAATGCCGAGTGAGTAGAGAGTTGAGAGTTTAGCATTGTATTGAATATGCGTTGCTTCCTGATTCTTTCGATTGCGCTCGCATTATCATATTCGGCTTTGCACGCGCAGGATGTGCGGAAGCCGGAAGTTGCCGGCACGTTTTATCCCGTGGATGCTCGCGCGCTCACGGATTCGATCGCACTCTATACAAAGGTCGCGGCGCATGACTCGGCACTACACGGTCGAGTCTTTGGAATTATTGCCCCACACGCTGGATACATCTACTCTGGCAGAACGCAAGCCAGGAGCTATCAGGCTCTGTCCGGTCATCATTATATTACTGCCATCATAATCGGTCCGAGCCATCGCGGGACGTTCGATGGCGCTGCGCTCCATCATGCGCTGGCGTGGGATACTCCGCTCGGACGGTTGCAGGTCGATACAGCGATGGAGAGTGACATTGCGCGAGCGTGTCCATTCGTCAAAACAATCGACTCCGCTTTCGACAAAGAGCACTCGGTCGAAGATCAACTTCCCTTCGTGCAGCAGACTTTGGGTAACGTCCGTATTGTACCGATCGCGTGTGGAGCGATGGACTTGCCGCAGCTTCTCACGCTCGGCCGCACGCTCGCCAGACTTGCAAACGACTCTCTGATCATCATTGCGTCCAGTGATATGTCGCACTACCAAACACTTTCGCGCACGCTCACGCGCGATTGGCTTGCCACCCAGGACATTCTCGCGATGGACCCGGAAAAGACATTCGCGGACATCATCCAAACGCACACGTGCGAGCTGTGCGGCTATGCACCGGTCGTTGCGCTGATGTTCGCCGCAGAAGCGGCCGGATGCGACGCGCGCGTGCTTGGCTATTCCAATTCCGTTTGGGCGACCGGCGACACGACGCGCGTCGTCGGCTACGGCGCGTTTTCATTTACAGCACCCGAACCGTTCACACCGATCGACACCAACGATCAACGGACACTTCTCCGATTGGCCCGCATGACGGTCGATTCGCTTGTCATCAAAGGTCGCACGCTCAACGTGCAGGCTGGTGGCCCGGTCTTTGGCCGGTTGCAGGGCGCGTTTGTGACGCTGAAGAAGAAGGGCGTGCTGCGCGGATGCATCGGGTATATGGCGCCCACCATGCCGCTCGCGCAAAGTATTTCGCAGGCCGCCATCAGTGCGTGTGCAAAAGACGAGCGGTTCACGCCTGTTACCGCAAGCGAACTGAAAGACGTCACAATTGAAATCTCCACGCTCGGCCCCATGCGCCGTGTGCGAACGATGGATGACATGATGCTTGGCACGACAGGTCTCGTGATCGAGCTGTCCGGAAAGCGCGGAGTGTTACTGCCGCAAGTCGCAACCGAATTCGGCTGGACGAAGGAGGAATTCCTGAAGCAACTCGCGCTCAAAGCCGGACTGCAACCGGACGATTGGAAATCCCCCGCTGCAAAGATCTACTCCTTCACGGCGCAGGTGTTCAGAGAATGACCAACAGGCGTGATGAGAGCAATCCCGAAAATCAATCGGCGTAATCCGCCCTAATCAGCGTAATCCCGGTTCTGGCTTGCGAAATTGGCTTGCCTTCCACTCGCGAAACAGCGGCTTGCACTTGTTGCGCTGGTACTTGCCGGTGCTGGTAACGGGGATGTCATCGCCAAAGACGATCACCTTCGGCGCTTTCGCGTGCGGAAGCTCGACGCGGCAAAATGCGAGGACATCATCCGCGCTGAGAACAACACCTTCCATGGGCTGCACATACGCGCCGACTTCCTCACCATAAAAATCATTCTCGAATCCGACGGCAATCGCAGCCTTCACGCCGGGACATCGCGCGAGCACTTCGTCAATTTCGAGCGGTGAGATATTCACGCCGCCGCGAATGATCAACTCTTTGAGGCGGCCAGTGATGAAGAAGAACTTGCGGCCTTTCTCACCAAGTTGGTAGAATCCTTCATCGCCCGAGCGAAACCAGCCATAGTCGAAGGTCTTCTCGTTGGCTTCGGGGTTCTCGTAGTAATACTTCATGACGTTCACGCCGCGAATGGCGATCTCGCCTTTCTCGCCAGGAGGTAGTTCGTGGCCCAGTTCATCCGCGATCATCATCTCATTCTGTGGAATCGCGACGCCGATGGAGGGAAATCCGAAATCGCGCATCCAGTGGCGGTGCTCATCAGGCGTAAGATTGATCGGCAGGAAGCACGAGTAGCACGTCGTCTCGCTGAGGCCATAGCCGTGCATGATCGGGATGCCAAAAGTGTCTTCGAACTCCTGCGCCAGCTCGACAGTCAGCGGGCCAGCGCCGCAGATAATATGGCGAAGTGCTGAGTGCTGAGTGCTATCGGTCCGATTGGTCCTATTGTACTCCAGCAGGAAGGCAAGCAATGTCGGCACTACGCTGACTATATTCACCCGCTCCCGCTCGATACGCTCGAAGAAATGCTCGGATTGGAATTTCTGGTTCAGGACAACGGTGCCGCCGAAAAACATCGGCGTGACAAGTGTGACCACGGTGCCATTGACATGATGGATCGGCAGGACGCACATCATGCGCTGGGCATTCGTCATGCCGTGCCACTCGGTAATGCCCTTTGCATCACACAGCAGATTGTACTGCGTGAGCACGACGCCCTTGGGATTGCCCGTCGTGCCGCTGGTATAGACGATGAGGGCTTCGTCATCGATTGTGACGGCATCCGGGCTGGCGAAGAATGACGACGTGTTGGCCAGCGCCGAATCGAATTGGCCACCCTGACCACACAATAGGACCGATAGGACGGATGGGACCGATGAGACAATCGACAGTATGCGCTCCCTGTAGTCTGAGCGGAGAAACACCAACTTCGACTGACTATTTTCGAGGATATACCGAATTCGATGATCGTCCTCTGAAAGGCTGACCGGTACGACGCATGCGCCCATCAGCCATGCGGCGAAGTACTGGATCACGGTATCAGAATGATTGTGGCTGATCGTCGCGATGCGATCACCACGACGGACGCCGTGAGAAGCCATGAGATTTGCACACTGCGAGACGAGCGCGAAGAAATCTTTATAGCTATACTGCGTGCGCTTGCCGCTGAGATCGTAGAAGATCAGATACGGCTTCGTATCATAATACCGCGCTTGCCGAAAAAGCAACTCGCCGATATTTTGATATTCAATCTTTCCCGCAACTGGCGCTGGCAGCGATCGGGCGTGTGCAATCTTGGCGATCAGGTCATCCGATAACATGAGGAGACCAACACATCCCTTGCGCCCGCGGTGTCCGAGGTGGGCCGCGAATTATGACGCCCGAAATTTTGTCTTTGCGGATCATTCACAAGTCATCCAGCATCCTTCGGCGCATTTTGCTCGGCTTCGTATTGGTCGAGCAACTCCGCGCCTATATCGTCCTGACGCAAGCCCGCTATGAAGGGCAGGGTTTGCCGGTAGAGTATTTCCGTTTGAGTACGACGAGCGACCTGCTTTCGCTCGTATTTGCATTGGCTGTGATTGCGCTGATTATCTGGGCCATCATCAAGCCACAACGGATCGGTCCGGGCCGGACGCTTTCCCTCGCGCTCTTCGCGTCGCTGATGCTCTGGCTTGACTATGGCGTTCGGCGCGGTGAAGCGAGCGAGTTCTCCCCCGAGGCGGCAATCGCGCTCATCGTCTCGATGTGCCTGCTGCTCGCCGTGCTGCTAACGCATTCGAGACCGAACCATCCGAAATGGTTGCGTTCGTTCAGAATCTTTCGCAACACAGCGGCAATCTTGTTCCTCCTCATCCTCTTTGGATTTATCTACGCGTTTTATTTCACGACGTACTCCGGCGTGCAGGAGATCACGGATTTCAATGCGGACGCAGGCGTCGTGCTTGGCGCGGCGGTCTGGCGTGGAAATGGACTCGGCGAGCGGCCAAGCCCGGCGCTGCGCGAGCGGCTCGATGTTGGATACGATCTCTTGGTGGGGCGGGCGGTGCCGCTGCTTGTGCTGACGGGCGCGAGCGCTCCGGGCGAGCTGGCTGAGGCGGAAGTCGCGCGACGTGAACTCGTGCGGCGCGGCGTCGATCCATCGCAGCTCATTATGGAAACGTCGTCGCACACCACGCTCGAACAGGTTCGTTATATGCGGGAAGTGCTTCAAGCAAAGCAAAACTGGTCGCGCTTCGTGCTCATCAGCGACCAATATCATCTCGCGCGCGTGAGCGAGATGTGCCAATTCAATCGACTAACGACGATCGCTTGTCCCTCACTGATCCACCAGACGTTTCTGGATCTGTTATACTATCGTATTCGCGAGAGCGTCGCGCTCGTAGAATATTGGCTGCTGGGGAGATAATGTGCGGCTGAGAACCGCTCACGCTTGTAGGATCCCCTACGCTTGGAGAACCGGCAGCATAAGGCGATCCACACTGACCGCCGACATGATATAATCGAGCACATCGTTAGCATGGTAGCTCGTCACGCCATCGCGCAAGTAGTGGCTGACGCGAACGAGGGAATCGCCTGCAGTCATCAGGGCTTGCTCGACATAACCGGATAATTGCTCCTGGGCCAACCCGACATTTGCCATAAGCGCGTTGCAAAGACACTTTCTGCCGACGGCATCCTCGACCTTGCCGCCCTTTTTGATGTAATTATTTGGCGGCTCGCTCGGGCAGCGATAACCCACATTGCCATCGGCCTTCTTGTAGCCCGTTCGAAGGAAGCCAAGCTGACAGAGGCGCGGACGCTCCTCGTAAAGCTCCTGATCGGAAAGTGTCGTTTCGAGTTGGACAACCTTGAACGGAAATCCCGTCGGCGAAGCGAGCGGATCGGTAAAGACCTGCGCGGTCCCATCTGCGATTGATTGGAGCGCCTCGCGCTTCAGTCCCGGCTCCAGTCCGGATTCCTCGCAGAGTGCGAACGGAGTTCCGACTTGAATCCCTGTTGCGCCGACCGAGAGCGCGTGCTGCAATCCTGTTGGTGAACCAAAATCTCCGGCGAGCCAAAACGGGAGTCCGATCCCTTTGAATTTCTCAAGATTTGCAACGTCGCGCGGACCATAGATCGGCTCGCCCGCTTCCGTCAAGTGAAGCTGACCGCGTGGCGGAGCGTTATGCCCGCCGGCCAGAGCGTTCTCGATCACGAATCCATCGATGTGGCCGTTGGCTTTCGTCACCAACATTTGTGCGAGAATCTCCCCAGAGACGATGGCGAGAAATTTCGGCCGCTTGAGCGGTGGAAGTTCACCAAGCAAAGACTTCGGATCGATCGTCGTATGGAAGCCATCGTCCGGCGTCGCATCGTCCACGTAGATCTTCATCGTCGTTACCTCGTGCTTGGCCAAACGATCGAGGATACCTGGAATCTCGCGCGGAATGCCGGCGCCCATCAGGACGTAATCGACATCGGCCAGCATGGCACCATAAAGCGAGGCCAAATTCGGCAGTTGTACCTTCTCGAGCAGATTAATCCCGACCACGCCATCGTGACCTTCCTTTGCCAGATACACTTCGCAGAAATTGGCCGCGATGGTCAAATTCAGCAGATCGTCGCTCGGATTGATGGTGTACATCGGGACGCTGTGGACCGCGCGCCGACCGGTGGAGCGATGCTTGTTAAAGTGCGTCTGTAGGATGTGCTCGGCGATCTTCGGGACCGGGAAATGTGCCAAAGCGCGCCGCAAATGGCCACCTTCATCGCCATCTTGAAGGCGTTGAGCGAACACGACGTTCAGGACCGTGCCCGAGACAACGCCCAATTGCCCACGTTTGGACACAGCACGTGCCAAACGCCAGCCCGATATGGCTACGCCCATCCCCCCTTGGATGATGAGAGGATGAGTCCTCGTGGTCTTCAATGATATTTCCTTAAGTCGTATGGTCGTGGACGCGACACCTCGCTCGCATTCGCGGTTGAATCAGTGGGTCAACACACGAAGGGGCAAAGACATTTCCGCGTTCGTGTGACCCGGTGTTCATCTGAACCTTGATTTCACGATATTTTGGTGGTTTATGGACAGGCTGAAGTCAAATCCTCGTAATCTCCAGAATCTCGTGCAATCATGGTTCAGACAATTTCATCACCTTCCCGCTCCGCATCCACTCCCCGCCGCGAAGCACGTACCAGTAGCAGCCTGCCGGAAGCGAGCTGGCATCGAGCGAGATTTCGTTCGGGCCAGCGGGGCAGACGCTCTCGACGGATCGGACGAGGCGGCCGGTGATGTCGAAGAGGGAGATGTGAAGATCCTCTGATTGCACTAGCGAAATGTTAAGCCAAAAGCCGTATGAAGCCAACAGGATCGGGTTGCCTACCCGCACTGAGTACACTACTTGCTTGGGAGGTTCAACACCATGAGCAGTAAGGGTTAGATCAGTATCTTTCCGACAACAATACGTCTGGCCGGACCAAGACCTATAGGTTATATGCACACTCGCCGACTTGGCTCCGAGTGTTTGAGCATGAAAGTCGAAAACGACATCATTCGGATTATGTATAGCGAACCCAAAATCAGTGGCGTCTCCTCCGGTGAAGCTGCATTGAAGATCGGCGCCAATGCACGGAGGCGGTGATGCCGTGATAGTCCCAATCATGTAAGTCGAACCGATTGGAACGCCAACATCGCCAACTTGAGCAGATAAAGAACACTGTGAGAAGACCGCCTGTGGGTATAGCAGACCTGTCAGATAGGAAAGACCGAACAATAATCTCTTTGTCATAATACAAAGATAAGCCATTCGGTATGTCAATGCAAGGTCACTTCTCATTACCCCAAACAAAAAGCGGCGCCGATCCTCCGATCGGCGCCGCTTTTGAATAATTGCTCAGGCCAGATTAGCCTTCCGCTTCTTCCGCAGCCGCAATCTCGGCGGGCGCGGGTGGCGCGGGTTCCATCATCTCCTCGGGGAGATCGAAGTGGCCCAACTCCTTTGGCGACGGCGCTTGCTCGACGAGCTTCGCGAGATCCAGTTTCGCGGGATCGATATCACCGGCCGGCGCATCGGTCGCCGGTGCGGCGGCCTTCTTGCGGCCACGGCGTGGCTTGCCTTCGCCCGGCTCCGCGCGGTGCTTCTGCATCTCTTCCAAAGTCTCCTTCGGAATCGGATGCTTGGCGTTGAACTCTTCGAGCGCTTGACGGTCCTGCGACTTGAGCCACTCGGTCGCCGATAGGACGATCTTGTGGTTCTCGGCGTCGAACTCGATGACGCGCAAACTGAGCATGTCATCGATGTGGAACGAGTCGGAGATCACCTTGATCGGGAAGAAGGCAAGCTGCGAGATCGGCACGAATCCATCGATGCCCATGCCGGTCGATTCCTGCAACTCGACAATGACGCCCTTCTCGATAATGCGCTCGATCTTGCCCTCGACATCCTTGCCTTCTCCGTAGACGTTC
>JADGPZ010000018.1 GCA_017882165.1 Candidatus Kapaibacterium sp. | reverse complement strand
GGCAGGAACGCCGGGTTGTCCCGCGCCTCGCAAAGCAAGTTCCATGGACTCGATCGCGCGAACGAGCACGGAGGTGAATCCATGATTCAACGGAATATCCTTGATGCGACGTCCGGCCATCAAGGCTTCCTGGCGCCCCTGGTCGGTAAGCGGAATATCGACCCAGCCGGTAAACCGGTTCTCAAGATTCCATTGCGATTCGCCGTGCCGAAGCAAAATCAGTTTGCCCATTGTGAGATTAGTATGCTCGCTTTCTCGACCAATAGAGGAGCGGAAAGATTGCGATGAACACCGTGTAGAGTGCGCCAACGGCACCGTATCGAAACGCAAATTCCTCGAAGGACATTTCACCTCCGCGCGTCATCAGGAAGTAATAGAGACCATTGTTGACAATCGCTCCGAGAAGCGTCAGCACGAGAAACGGCCAGTTGCGAATATTCTGCTCGACGCGCTCCCGGTCGTAAAACATCCCCGCAAGGAAGCACGCGACCGTCACCGAAAGCGCATGCGCGCCGAGGATGCCGCTCGACATCACATCGAGCAATAACCCGAGCACAAAGGCGCTGATAATGCCGGCAAATTGGCCTTCCCGCATCGTCACATACATGAGGAAGATGAGCAGGAAGTCCGGCGAAACACCTGCGATCGAGAGGAACCTACTAATGAGGACCTGCACGATGATGATGAGGAGTCCGATCCCTCCGTAAGCCGCGAATTGCATGGTCGTTAGCGTTTCGGAGGCTTGGTGGACTGCTGCTCGGGCAACGCCTCGAGCGACAGCCGCTCGCGCTCACGCACTTCATCCTTGAGGATGACAAAGACGTGCTCGACACGGAACAAATTCACCGATGGATCGACGGTGATGCGGCGGAAGAGCGAGTTCGGCTCCGGCTGCATACGAATGATCGTGCCAATCGGGACATCCGGAGGGAAGAACGAGGAGTATTCGCTTGAAACGACGAGATCCCCAACCTCCACGTCGAGCGCCTTCGGAACATTCCGCATGACGAGCGTCGGACCGCCATCCCACGCAATGATGCCCTCGACGCGCGTGCGCGCAATCTTTGATGCGATGCGCAGATCGGTGTTGAACAGCATCTGGACGAGCGAGAAATTCGTGCTTCTCGCATAGATCCGGCCAACGAGTCCGGCATCGGTGATGACGGCCATTCCGGGAATCACATGGTCCTTCGCGCCAAGATCGATGGTGAGCATGTTGCGCTGATAGGTCGTTGTCTTGCCAACGACCTCCGCTGCAGCGAGCGCCCAACGGGGATGTGGAGCAATGCCGAGCAGACGCCGCAGCTCTGTATTCTCGGCTTGCGCGCGGCGAAGACGACCCACTTCTGCCGCTAACTCGATTGACTTCGCTTCAAGCTCCTTGTTCTCCCGCCCAAGCGTGATCGGGTTCGGAATCCATGCATATATGGATTGAACCCCACCGACAATGCCGGTCGTAAAGGCCCGAAGCGGCATGACATCCGTCGTTCGCGAAACGGCGATCATCGTGAGCGACGCAGCGACGAAGATCGTCAGAGCGACGTACTCTTTGAACGCAATGAGGAGATCGAGAAAACGGCGCACTCGTTCTTATTAGTATCGTCTACTCTTTATGAGCACTTTCATATAGTGCGAAAGATCTTCGAGCACCTTGCCGGTGCCGCGCACGACGGCCGTGAGCGGATCGTCGGCGATATGAACCGGAAGGTTCGTTTCCAAACGGAGCCGCTCGTCGAGACCTTTGAGCAGCGCGCCTCCGCCAGAGAGCATCATGCCACGGTCGAGAATGTCAGCCGAAAGCTCCGGTGGTGTTCGTTCAAGGCTGACCTTAACGGCTTCGACGATCGAATTCACCGGATCGGCAAGCGCCTCTCGGACTTCGGTCGAACTGACCTCGATCGTCTTCGGAATGCCGGCAACGAGATCGCGGCCCTTTACTTCCACCATCAGCTCTTCTTCGAGGGGCATCGCACTTCCAACCTGACACTTGATGAGTTCTGCAGTTCGCTCGCCAATCAGGATATTGTAATTGCGTTTGAAGAACTGCATCACCGCCATCGTCAACTCATCGCCCGCCACACGGATCGACTCCTGATTGACAATACCGGAAAGTGCGATGACGGCGATCTCCGTCGTTCCGCCGCCGATATCAATGATGATATTCCCGACCGGCGCCTCGACATCGAGCCCGATGCCGATTGCGGCGGCCATCGGTTCCGCGATAAGGTGGACTTCCTTCGCACCGGCATGTTCCGCAGAATCGCGCACGGCGCGCTTTTCGACCTCCGTAATGCCGGATGGCACGCTGATGACGATCCGGCGCGACGGCAGCCATGAGGGATGGACCTTCTTGATCAGCATCCGGAGCATCCCTTCGGCGATCTCGAAATCCGCGATGACGCCGTCTTTCATCGGACGGATCGTCTGGATGTCGCGGTGTGTCCGGCCGACCATCGCCTGCGCCTCGCGGCCAATGGCAACGATCTTCTTCGTGGTCGAGTCGAACGCGACGATCGAGGGCTCGTTCAGCACGATGCCCTTGCCCTTCATGTAGATGAGCGTATTGGCCGTCCCGAGGTCAACCGCAATGTCCGCGCTAAAAAGGCTTAACATGAAAAAAGTGAAAAGTCGTAACTTAGTGTCTGAAGTGTCTCTGCCCGGTCATTGCAAGTGCAATACCGCTCTGCTCCGCTGCCTGAATGACTTCCGCGTCGCGCACCGAACCGCCCGGCTCGATCACGGCTGCGGCGCCAGACTCCGCAATAGCGTTCAGGCTGTCCGCAAACGGAAAGAACGCATCGCTTGCCACGAAGGAGCCATGTAAATTCAGACTATTCCGTTTTGCATGCTCGATGGCAATTCGCACCGATTCGACGCGGGAAGTCTGTCCTGCCCCGAGGCCGAGCGTCCGTGCATAACCGTCTTGCGTACCGCAGAATGCAATCGCATTCGACTTCAAATGCTTGACGATTTTGTTGGCAAAGCCCAGCCCGCGCCGTTGCTCGTCCGTGACCGGACGTGATGTAACAGAGGTCAACGCGGAATTGCTCAATAAATCTCTGTCCGCGCTTTGGCGAAGCACGCCGCCCACGACCGAGCGAATCTCGACCATTCCATCAATGGCACGGCGTAACTGTGCAGGATCGAACCGGATCAGTCGGCGGTCCTTCTTCTTTTTCAGAATCTCCAGCACTTCGGGCGAAAACTCCGGGGCAAGGATGACTTCACTGAAAAAGGCATTGAGCCGCTCCGCAAGCGGCGCGTCAATCGGGACATTCAGCGCGATAATCCCCCCGAATGGGCTTTCCGGGTCGGTCTCGAATGCCCGGTTGAAGGCATCGAGCGGACTATCCCCTTCCGCGACGCCGCAGGGATTCGTGTGCTTGATGATCGCGGCAATGGGTCGCTCGGCCGGCAGGAATTCTGCGATCAGCCCGAGCGCCGATGACATATCGAGAATATTGTTGTACGACAACTCCTTGCCCCAAAGCTGCTGGCAAATCTTCGGAAGGTCTTCGCCATAGAGCGCCGCCTGCTGCTGCGGGTTTTCGCCATAGCGGAGGGACTGTATCAGCGGCAGCGAAATCTGAAGCCGGTCGGATGGATGGTGCGAGCCATTCTGTGACACGCTCCGGAAATAGTCAGCGATCGCGTTGTCGTAGTGCGCGACGCATGCAAATCCTTCGCGCGCCAGCTCAAAGCGGAGCGCAAGATCGGTCGCGCCGTCCATTGCGTCCATGGTGTCCATCAATCGTCCATATTGCGCTGCCGAAGTGAGCAGCGCCACACCACGAAAATTCTTCGCCGCGCTGCGGAGCATCGCGGGTCCGCCGATGTCGATCTGCTCGATGATGTCTTCTTGCGTCGCGCTGGCTTTGGCCCGCGTTTCCTCGAACGGATAAAGATTGACAATGAGCAGATCGATCGGCGGGATGCCGTGCGCGGCCGCTTGCTCGACATGCGATGCCAACTCCCGTCGAAAGAGCAAGCCACCGTGTACCATCGGGTGCAACGTCTTCAAGCGGCCATCGAATACCTCGGGGGATTGCGTCATGTCACTGACCGAGCGGACCGGGATGCCCAGGCCACGCAGGTACTTTTCCGTCCCGCCGGTCGACCAAATCTCAACACCGCGATCGGCCAGGGCTTTCGCCAGACGGTCCAATCTCGTCTTATCAAAGACGCTGATCAGCGCCCGGCGGATCGGTATTCTATCAATTGAGATGGTCTGCTCGCTCTTCGTTTCCGTTGACATTATTTGAGAATTCTCGCTCGTTTGCCTTCCACGATTACTTTGCCGCGTGCTACCAAATCAATAGCGACGGGATACAGTTCAAACTCAAGCTTCCGCACACGCTGAGAAAGGCTTTCCGGTGTATCGTCCTCGCGAACGGCGCAGCACTTTTGCATCAGGATGGCCCCCGCGTCAAACTCGCTGGTTACGAGGTGAACGGTCGCGCCACTCACCTTGCAGCCCGCCGACAGCACGGCCTCATGCACATTCCGGCCATACATGGAACTCCCACCAAACCTTGGGAGAAGCGCCGGATGCACGTTGAGAATATTATTCTCAAAGGCTTCAATGATCGCGTCCGGCAAACGCTTCATGTACCCGGCGAGCACGATGATCTCGATCTGGTTTTCTCGCAGCGTGGAGAGCAAGGCGTGCTCATACAGCTCCGCATCCGCTCCAAACTTCACAAGAGAAACATGCTGCGATGGTATGCCATGTACGTGCGCATACTCCATCGCGCCGGAGCCCGAGTTATTCGAAATAACCAGCGCCAGTTCGACGGACGCAAGCCGTCCCGCCACGATCTCGCCGTGAATATGCGCGAGATTCGACCCTCGGCCCGATGCCAGCACTGCTAATTGCTTGATATTGACTCCTTCTTCTTTCGTAAACTAATACTGAAAATCCGCTGCAAAATTACGGCGGTCGCCCCATGCAAAACAAATAGATGGTATTTTCGTCTAAGCTTTCCCTGACCAATCTTAAGAATCCAGTGAATTACATCGTCCGCCCTCCAGAGCTTCCAAGTCCGAATCCTCGAACTCTCGTCGTGCTTCACGGCTATGGGGCTGATGAGCACGATCTGGTGCCAATCGCCGAGCAACTTGACCCGCGCCTGCTTATCATCAGCATTCAGGCTCCCATCGAGCTTCTGCAAGGCGGCTATGCTTGGTATCACCTTAAGCAGTTGGCAACCGGACTCGTGCCCGACGATCTCAGCCGCCACGAAAGCGAGGATCTGCTGGTCCACGAACTTGCCGCCATCATTCGCAGCGAAGGCGGCGACCCATCGAATGTGATCCTCATGGGCTTCAGTCAGGGGGCTGCGATGAGTTACTCGCTCGTCTCGACCTACAACCTTGCTCAGTATGGTCTTGGCGTCCGGGCCGTGATCGCAATGTCCGGTTACTTGCCCCGCGACATTCTCGGAGCGGTTTCGCAGAAGGACTTCGCCGGACTCCTCTTCTTCCTCAGCCACGGCGAGTACGACGAGCTAATCCCGAACATCGCGCTCGAAGAGGCGTCGCGCCTTCTATCTCGCGCTGGGGCCTCCGTGACCCATAAGATGTACCAAACCGGTCACGGCGTCCTGCCAGAAACCATCGAGGACATCCAAAGCTGGTACTCGAAACTAGGCCTGACTATTTGACTAACTGAATTCTCCCCACATCGAGTCGCTCGCCAGCACGAAGCTCATAAACGTAGCTCCCGGCTGGAAGCGTGCTTGCGTTCCATGTCCAATTGTGCGCTCCGGCGGAAAGACGTCCAAGCTCCTGCGAGGCCAATTCTTCACCCAAGCTATTGAAGATGCGGATCGAGACTTGCTCGTCGCTCGGCAACGAGAATGCCAAGTTTGCCTGCTCGTTCGCCGGGTTCGGTGAGATGGTGACAGACTCCCTTTGCGTCTGATCCGTTACGGATAGGGTCCCGGTAGCGAAGCTCCAGGTCTGCCCAACTGCGCTCCAGCCGCCATCGTTTTCGGCGCGAGCGGTCCAATAATATCTCTGGCTTGGTTGAAGCTGCCCTGCACCGGCGTTATAGCTGGTGTCGGAAGGATAGCTGAGAGACGTGGAATCGGAAATGAGCGGATTGGTGAGCGCCTTATTGTCGGCAAGGATCACCCAATATCCCGCGACACGCGGCGAAGTCTGACGCCACGAGAGCGCTGCATCCGCTGAGCCAATACCTGCACCATTAGCAGGGGTGAGCAGGGTCACGGCTCCCGGTGGAAGTATTACACTGAATGAAGCGATCCCGGAATAGAGCGCCCAACCGGATGATGTCTTCGCTTGGGCTCGCCAGTAATACGTCGAATCGTCCTTCAAGCCGGTGACAAGCTTCGAGGTCGAACTCAGCGATGAGTCATTCACCACAAGATTCTTCATTTGGGCATCCGTCGCAACCTGAATCCGGTACTTGGAGGCACCCGTCACGGAACTCCACGAGAAGTTGAACGAACTGGTGTTCAGCAGTGTGTCGGCAGGTGGCGAAAGCAACGAGACCTGTAACGCGGTCGATGGGATGAAGTCAACTTTCACGTTATCACCGCTGAACTGAATGGTCTGCTGGATCGAGCCGCCGATTGAGCTGCCGGATGCAGTTACCATTACGCTGCCGGAGCCGCTATACGGAATCGCATAGCCACCGGAAGTGGAGGTCATTGCTGAGTACTGCCCGCCGCTCGCAGTGATTGTAATTCCGGAAATTCCTTCGCCGGGATCGTACATGCCATTGTGGTTCGCGTCGACATAGACGACACCGAGAATGAAGCGCTCGGGCCTGTTGCCATAGTCCTGAGTCGTCAGAACAGTCCCAACATGCGGATAACCGCTTCCACCATGGACGATGCCGAGACCGACTTCGGTGAATAGGATGTCACCAGCATCAAAATTCATAATGTTGTGGCGGTGTCCCAGACTTGGATTGCCGAAGTCGATCTGGAATGTCGCATGATCATACCAGATGTCAGTGTTGCCAAAGGCGAAGACGTTCTCACCCCAACCGCCCGTGACATTGTACCCAGCATTCGATATGCGAGAGCCGGGATCGCCATCGGGACCAACATGATATTGGCTGTCCACCTGGATCATCTTCTGGTCGTGGCCGCGAGCTGCGGTGATGAGCTTGGCGTTAAACGCCAGAGGTGGTTTGGCCGGATAGGTGTGAAAATCGGCCCCGACTTGTGCAGGGGTTGGCGATTGCCAGTATTGGTAGGACTGCGTGATGTTTGCGTCGGTAGTCGTTTGCAGCCGAATCCCCTCCGAGTCCGGATTGGCGCGGGCGCGATTGATGAGTTCCAGCATGTACTGCTCCTCGTCGGTCGGATCGCCGTGGCTGTAGATGGAAAGCGTCTGCTCCGGTGCGATCTCTGCGGGTTTCACCTGTGAACGGCCAACGATGGCTGGACACGGAGCAGGCCGAGCAAACTTCGAAGATACCGCCGGGCACGGTGATACATAACGCTCAATTTGGGTCTGAATTCGCGCGGACGATTGCGCCAGACTCGACGCGGGCACTATCGCAATCAGCGAAAAAAACAATATCGAATGGCGAAATCGAGTCGTGATGATTGAGGTCATGGATGCAGGATAATGGTGACGATCCCCACAAACAAAGGGCGCGGAAGTGCCATAACCGGAAGGAATACGATTTGATTTCGAGGCGGCTCTGGCAATCAAGAGTCGAAATTTACTCTGGGCAGAATCCTTGCCGCCTGCTGCTTGTTCAGGGGCGCTTACGAAAGGAAACATACACTCCCATGCCAGAAACGATGATTGCACTCCGCAAGACCAAACGCGCGCGCGGAGCCGAACTCCAGGAAATTCCGATTCCCGAAATCAAGCCGAACGAGGTCCTCATCAAGGTCCAAGCCTCCAGCCTCTGCGGCACCGACGTACACATCTATGAGTGGGACGGCTGGGCGCAGTCCCGCGTCAAGAACATTCCGTACACTGTCGGACATGAAACGACCGGCATCGTGGTGAAGAAAGGCAGCATGGTCTCTCGCGTCGAGGATGGTGCCGTTGTATCCGTCGAGACGCACATTCCGTGTATGCACTGCAAGCAATGCATGACCGGACAAATGCACATCTGCCACAACCTGAAAATTCTCGGCGTCGATACGGACGGTGCGTTTGCGGAATATCTCGCTGTGCCGGAGATCGTACTCTGGAAAAACGACACCTCGATCCCGCCCGAGTATCTCAGCATTCAGGAGCCACTCGGCAATGCTGTCCATGCCACGCTGATCGAACCAGTGCATGGCAAGAGCGTCGCGATCCTGGGCGATGGGCCGATCGGCCTCTTCTCGGTTGGCGTGGCACGCGCATCGGGCGCCACGCAGATTTTCCTGACCGGCATCGAGCCGTTCCGACTCAACATAGGCAAGCAAATGGGCGCCGACCGCATCATCAATGTGGCCAAAGAAGACGCCGTTCAAATCATCAAGGATGCGACCGGCGGCATTGGCGCGGACGTGGTGATCGAAATGTCAGGCGTTGCATCCGCAATGCAGAATGGTATCGCGATGCTTCGGCGCGGCGGGCGATATTGCTTCTTCGGCATCTTCAAGGAGAACCTCGTTCCGACGCCACTTAACGACATCATCTTCAATGGTGGCCGCTTCTACGGCATCAATGGCCGACTCATGATGGACACGTGGTTCACGGTCTCGAACCTGCTCTCTTCAGGCCGCTTAGATGTTCGCCCCGTCGTAACGCACAAAATGCCGCTGGCCAATTTCGAAGAAGCCTTCGAGATGATGATCGAGAGTCCGAAGAAAGTCGGGAAGATCGTATTCTTTCCGGATGCGGCGGCGATGACGAACGGGAATCATCCTTGAGCACACTCCATTCTGATTCGTGGCAGAATTAAGAAAGGATTCGGAAGAATGAATATTCTCACCATTAGTATCGTCGTCGTCTTCGTGATTGGCACCTTAATTGGGACAGGATATTTCTGGACCAAAGGTCGAACGCGTGGCAAAGAGAGCTATGAAGTCGACCTGAATACGATCGGGCGCACGATTCCAATTACTGCCGCGACCGTTGGCAACCCTGGTGACCCGGGTACCCTTAACAGAGTCGAGGAAGCACTAAGTAAACAATCCGAATAAAAGCGCAACAAATAGGAAAGGGACGTGCGCAGTACGTCCCTTTTTTTTGCTGGAGCAGCAATCCGGTTACTTCCCCTGCTTGTCCTTGAGCAGATCGCGTCTGTTCTTGACCAGATTGCGGTGTACTTTGCGGATATTCTTTACGTCTTTCTTGATGTCCTTCGCGTCGGCTTTGGCTGCCGCCGCGTTTCCGTTCTTGACATCGTTCCGAAACGTGGCTTTGTCCTTGGCGATGTCCTTACGCAGGGCGTGTTGCAGACGCTTGTCGCGGCGCACCGCCTTAGCGTCCTGCTTCATGTCGTGCTTGACCGAATCAGACGCGAATGCGATCGTGCTTGCCTGCGCGGTTTGGATTACTAGGAAGTATGCTCCGAACGCAAACAGAGCGAGAACGATCAGCCCGAACATCCGGTGACTGGTGTGTTTCGATTGAAGTTTCATAAGTACCTCCATAGCGAAGTTAGTTGATAGAAGTGAAGGCAACGCCTTCGTCGTTGCCAAATAGACGCACAATTGACCCGTTGGTTTAAGTGTGTGATGTCGAGTTTGCCGGTTGAGACAAATTTTCTTCGTATCTTTCGGTCCAAGAGCGGCGGCGCAATGTCGTCTCCGCCCACACTGTTCAACTCTAATTCATCAACGGTATGAAAAAGACACTACTTATCGGCAGTTCCGTAGCGGTTATTGCGCTGCTTATCATGGGATTCGAAGGCAGCGATAGAAAGAAACTCATCGCGGTGGAGCGCGCCGGCACCGGCTGGCACACGACGATCTACGTTAATCCCAATCAGGTCGTCGGATTCGAGCAGGCGCAGCCAAATATGGACGGTGCGAACACGCGAATCTATTTTGGTTCGCCCTCACGCGGCGTCGATGACAAGACCATTGTCCTTGGCGTCACGAACGACTACAACGAGTTCAAGGACGCGATGGAACAGGCACTGCCGTGAAGTGAACCCAGCATAGCGGGTCTTCGCAGTTGTCGCTTGGTGATTCACGCGTTCGCGTGAATGGCACGTGGTGCTGTGAACTTCCTCCCGCTCCCCCTTCGTTCAGCGCGGCACAATTCCGCATTCCTCATTCCAAATTCCAGATTCCTCATTTGAAATCGCTCCAAATCGGCCACTCCCCTGACCCCGACGATGCCTTCATGTTCTATGGGTTTGCCACGAAGAAGGCAACGATTCCGGGCTACGAGATCGATCACGTGCTCGATGATATTCAATCGCTGAACGTTCGCGCAATGACGGGCGAGCTGCCCGTGACGGCGATCAGCGCTCACGCCTATCCATATGTCGCCGACAAATACTGGATCATGAAAACCGGCGCTTCGATGGGCGAAGGCTACGGCCCGATCATCGTCTCGAAGAAGTATAAGACGCTTGCCGAACTCGAAGCCGATCCGAACGCCGTCATCGCGCAACCGGGAAAGCTCACGACCGCGAATCTCCTGCTCCGATCGTGGTTCGGACATATTCAATCCCGCGAGATGGCATTCGACGCGATCATCGGCGCAGTGCTCGATGGCTCGGTCGATGCCGGACTGCTCATTCATGAGGGTCAAATCACCTGGCAAGATTATGGCCTGAACAAGCTCGCAGACTTTGGCGAGATCTGGCAGGAGAAGACCGGCGGCTTGCCGCTGCCACTCGGTCTGGACTGTGTTCGCAAGGATTTAGGCGAAGATATGGCTCGAACGGTCTCGCAGGCGCTTCGTGATTCGATCAAGTGGGCCTATGCGGAAGAGAAGGAATCGGTCGAGTATGCCCTGCAATGGGGCCGAGGAATCGACGCGGCAACTGGCGCAACCTTCGTCAAAATGTACGTCAACGACGTGACGATCGACATGGGCGAGCGTGGCAAGCAGGCATTAGACTATCTTTTCCGCATGGGCCACCAAGCCGGTATTATACCAGAAGTCGGCGAAATCACGCTTTATTGATTGTGTTTGCCACGATTTATGACGCCTGGTTAATGCCCCATTGAAACCAGGCACGCGCGGCGGTACGTTGCACCTATGAGTACTTCGTTATGGCCGCAGAGACAGTAGCAATCGAGAGAACAAACGCGCCGCCACTTGATGGCGAGGGACGCCGCTTGCCCCTGCCAACCGGCCACACTGCGGAAGGTCGGGCCGCACGATGGAGCAGCGCGACAAACGACGAGCTATATGCCGACAAACTCAACGATCTTCTCGCCGCCTGCCGCAAGAACCTCCGCGCGCTCGACGAAGAACTGATCATCCGCGCCTTCCGGCTTTGTTACGAAGCGCACAAGAACGATCGCCGCGCCTCCGGCGAACCATACTTCATCCATCCGTTCGAAGTCTCGATGATCGTCGCGCAGGAAATCCCGCTCGATGATATTTCAATCGTTGCGGCACTGCTGCACGATGTGGTGGAGGATACGGTCTATCAATTGGAGGAAATCCGTGAGGAATTCGGAAACGAAGTCGCGGATATTGTTGATGGCGCAACGAAGATCACCGACATCTTCAAATCACGCGAGATCACACAGGCCGAAAGTTACCGCAAGCTTTTGCTTTCCATGGTGGGTGATGTTCGGGTCATGCTCGTCAAGTTCGCCGATCGCTTGCACAATATGCGGACGATCGAGTACCTGCCGCCGGAACGCCAGTTCCGCATGGCGAAGGAAACGCTCGATATTTACGCGCCATTCGCCCATCGTTTTGGTCTCGGCCGGATCAAGTGGGAGATGGAAGATCTCGCCTTCAAGGTCCTGAACCGCGAGGCATACAACGACATCAAAAAGTCGCTGGCCGAAAAGCGGAATGAGCGCGAGACCTACATTGCCAGCTTCATCGAGCCCATCGTCGAAGCGCTGAACGAGCAGCATTTCAAATTCGAGATCATCGGCCGCCCGAAGCATCTGTTCTCCATCTATAACAAGATGATCCGCTCGGGCAAAGGTCTCGATGAAGTTTACGATCTCTTTGCGATTCGCATTCTGCTCGATACCCAAAACGATAACGATTGCTTCGCAGTGTACGGACTCGTCTCTTCCATTTACACCCCCGTCCCCGAGCGATTCAAGAATTACATCTCGCTGCCGAAGAAGAATGGCTATCAGTCCATCCACACGACGGTGATCGGCCCAAACGGGCGTATGGTCGAAGTGCAAATCCGCACGCGGGCGATGAACGAGATTGCCGAGAAAGGCGTCGCCGCACACTGGAAATATAAAGAGCATATAACCGCCTCCGATCCCGATCTCGAGGAATGGGTGAAGTGGGTCCGTGACGTCTTCGAGCAGCACGGCGATGACGCCCCAAGCGCACTGCTCGAAAGCTTCAAGCTGAATCTCTATCAAGACGAGATCTACGTCTTTACGCCGAAAGGTGAGCTTCGTATTCTGCCGAAGGGTGCAACCGCAGTTGATTTCGCCTTCGATATTCACTCGCAGATCGGTTTGCGAACGATTGGCGCGAAGGTCAATGGCCGCATTGTCCCACTGCATCAGAAGCTATCGAGCGGTGATCAGATCGAGATCATCACCTCCAAGAACCAATCGCCGACGGCGGACTGGGAGAAGTTTGTCGTCACGCACAAGGCGCGTTCACACGTTCGCCGCTTCCTGAACGACGAGCAGCGCGTACGCATCCAGCAGGGCCGTGAATTGTGGAAAAAGCGTCTCGATAAGGCTCGGCTGCACGTCAATGACGACATGCTTGTCCGTTTTGCCTCCTCGACTCCGCTGGGAACGCTCAGCCGGTTTTATGCGGCCATAGCTGCTGCGGACATCGAGATCGAAGATTATCTGAAGCGCTTGAAAGAGTGGCTCCGGCCCGGTAGCGCGAAGGACGATCGAGGCGTGGAAAAGCGCGAAGAGGCAGCGACGGTATCCTATATGGATCACTCTCGCGCGACAACGGGCATCCTTATACAGGGCCGCCGGGATAATCTGCTCTACGGCTATGCGAAGTGCTGCAATCCTGTGCCGGGAGACGAAGTGATTGGAGTGGTGACCGTTGGCAAGGGCGTCAAGATTCACCGAACGAGTTGCAAGAACATCCAGAAGCTGCAAGCCAGTGGCGAAGAGCGTCTGATCGATGTTTCCTGGCCGAGCACGGAAGAAGGCGCGGACTATCTGGTTGGCGTTCGCGTGTTCGGCGAGGACCGGCCCGGAATGCTGAGCGATCTGACGCACGTCATATCAAGTTACAACAATACGAATATCCGCTCGGTCAATATCGACTCGCGCGATGCGATGTTTGATGGGAAAATGACCGTGTTTGTCAAGAACACGTATCATCTTGCCCGTCTGGTGGAGAAGCTTCGGAAAGTCCGTGGCGTCACGAGTGTAGAGCGATTCGAAGAGTAGACCAACTATGATAATCGAAGACTGTCTCTTTTGTAAAATTGTCACTGGCGCCATTCCATGCTGGAAGGTGTTTGAGACAGAATCACACCTCGCATTCCTAACACCATTTCCGAACACGCCTGGCTTTACCGTATTGATCCCAAAGGCACATCTGCCGAGCGCCATCTTATCTCTCCCGCATGAGGATTACTTAGCCCTGATGTCGGCTGCCAAGGCCGTGGCAGGTGTTCTGGAACGGGCTTTTCATTGCAAGCGCATTGGGCTTGTCGCCGAAGGGATGGGTGTGGATCATGCGCACGTCAAACTCATTCCGATGCACGGAATCCCCGATGGTCCGTGGAAACCGTTAATCAGCGAGGAGCCACATTTCACTGAAATCTATGAGGGCTATCTCACTACACATGATGGTCCACGAATGCCGGATGCCGAACTTACGCGAATCCAAAACCTAATACTGAGTGCTGGACAGTAACCGCTATCGCATCCTTGCGCTCGACTACGGCACCAAGCGTGTCGGCGTAGCTGTCTCCGATGAGGGACGAATGCTTGCTACGGCTCGCGGGACCATCGAGAATAACCAGCAGCTCATCAAGCGTATTCTTTCACTCGTCACCGAAGAGAATGTCCGTACTGTATTGCTCGGAATGCCGCGCACGTTGCGGAACACGGAGAGTGCGATGACTCTTGAAGTTACAAAATTCCGAAATCGTCTCCAGACCGCCCTTGAGCCAATCGGCGTCCAACTCGAAACGCGCGATGAGCGGCTGACTTCGATCATTGCCGGAACAAATATCGCCGAACGGGGGATGAGCAAATCGCGCCGCGAGCAGAAGGGCATTCACGATGAAGAGGCGGCACGGATTATTTTGCAGGAGTATCTGGATTCGCTACCGCGACCGGGATAATGGCAAAAACGGACTGCCAGCAGGCAATTGCATGTTATATTGCATAAATTTCGAGGCATAAATTTCGAGTGTTATCACATCTATGAGGCTTATTTTTGAACGCCCGAGTCAGGAAGAGTACGAGGCAGGGACCGTTTTCTGCGTCGGACGCAATTACGTCGAGCACGCCGAGGAACTTGGCAACGAGGTGCCGCAGGACCCGATCATTTTTACGAAGCCCTACAATGCCATCCGGCATGGCTCGTATAACATCATCGAGTATCCGCCGCGCACCAAGGAGTTCCACTTCGAGGGCGAGCTGGTGCTGCTGCTGCGTGGCGGCGGGCGCAATATCCACGCCTACAGCGCCGCCGATGTGATCGCGGGTTATGGCGTCGGACTCGATTTGACCATGCGCGATTTTCAGACCGAGGCAAAGCGAAAGGGGTTGCCGTGGACTGTCGCAAAAGGCTTCGATGGCGCCGCACAGATCAGCCATTTCATTCCGTTCGAATCCGCGCCGCCGTTCGAGGAGCTTGGCTTCTCGCTCTGGGTGAACGGCGAGCTTCGACAGCGGGCGAGTACCAATCAGATGATTTTTTCTCCGGAGATGCTGATGCCGTTCATCTCCAAGTTCTTCTCTGTGCGGCCTGGCGATTTACTCTTCACCGGAACACCGCGCGGGACCGGTCCGCTGGCCGTTGAGGACAAGATCATCATGCAGCTCCACACCTCGAATCCCGACGAAATTCTGTTGGATTTCCACGCGCAGGTGACGGAATGGGGATGACCCTTTATGGAGAAGGTTGAGGGATGAAGGATGAGGGATGAGGGTTTAGAGGTCGCAATCCTAAAGCATGAACATCTATTATCTTTCCGACCTGTTTCTGCTGGTCGTTCTGATCTATTTTGTCGAGCACGCAATCTATTCGATTGGCGTGCTGCGTGCGATGAGATCGCCGAGTGGTGGCACCGCTTCCGAACTGAGTGATCCTTCCGCGCTTCCGCATTGTACCGTTCTCGTTTGCGCGCGCGATGAAGAGCACAACATCGAGCGATGTCTCGAATCGCTCCAGAAGATCGACTATCCCACCGACCGCCTGCAAGTCCTGATTGTTGACGACAAATCGACCGACCAGACGCCCGAAATCCTGCAAGCATGGAAGCAGAGAATGCCGAACCTGGAAGTGATCCGCACCGGCGAGGAAATCCTGCACATGCGTGGGAAGGTCAATGCACTGACACAAGGTCTGGATGTGGCCACCGGCGAGTTCATCATGATTACCGATGCCGATAGTCACGTGCGGCCAAATTGGGTGAGGGAATACTTGAAGTATTATCGCGAAGATACCGGCATGGTCGCGAGCATTACACTGCTCGATACGAAGTATTTCTTCGACGGCCTGCAGTCCATCGACTGGGCGTACACGCTTGGACTTGCATCGGCAAGCGTGAATGTGAAGATTCCGCTCAGCGTGATCGGCAACAACATCTCGGTGCGCTGCGCGGCATACGAGGATGTCGGCGGCTACCGGAAGATTCCTTTCAGCGTGACCGAGGACTACGCCCTCTTCCAGGCAATCTGGCACAAGAAGCCGTGGAAGGTCTACTTCCCGTTGCATGAGGACCTGACCGTGATGAGTCAGCCCTGCCCCGATTTCCGCACCTGGTGGCGACAGAAGCATCGTTGGGTCAAGGGTGGCCAAAGCCTGAAGTTCATCGGCTATGTGATCTTAGTCTCTGCGACGCTCGGCAATCTGGCGATGTTCTCCGCGCTCTTCCTGCTGCCGCTCGCAACCGCGCTGACCGTCATCGCGATCAAGTGGGCCGCCGATCTGTGCATCATCATGCCCGTCCTCGGGCGAACGAAGAAGTGGACGCTGCTCAAATTCTTTCCGCTTTACGAACTTTACCTCTCCCTCTTCGTCTTTTCGATTCCGGTGATGCTGATGCAGAAGAATGTCAAGTGGAAGGGACGGGTGTATAAGCATTGAGGAGTATCCTTCTTATCATTTTCATATCGGTGCTTAGCTGTAACGCCCGAGCACAATTTGCTCATGAATATTGGCGCCCGACTCATTGGAAAGAAGACCCAGGCTTATTTCTCGAACCCAACCGGTTCGGTGTCGTAAAAGAAATCAATGACCGTTCCATGTGGCTTGAAGTAGGTTATGGGAATCCCCTGTTCAAGATTTATCCTAGTGGCGGAAGCATTCTAATTGGCCTAGAGGCCTTGGTCTGGAGCCGTCTCGGCGTCCTCTCTGATTTTCGGTTTCCCGTCGAGAATGCAGATTATTTTTTCGGGGCGTATGTGGTATGGAATGGCCATGACCATCGTGAGGTAGATGGAGATAGTATCTTATCCGCCGGAGAACATTGGCGATTCAGAATCAGTCACATTTCATCTCACGATGTCGATGGTAAGGACTCTATTACAGGGGGATCCAGTAGCCGCTATAGCCGAGAGTTTGTTGAATTGACTCGTCGATTCCGCGTGTTGAATCGGACAGAAATTTTTGCGACGGTCGGGATTCGTACTTATTTTCATCAAGTGACAAAGATCGAACCCTCGATCGCTTTCCCTGCTTCTCTTTCCATCCCTATCTCATTTTGGGATCAAGATGGAATTTTCGCGTTCGTTTCGAGTGCCGATGGTCCGGTATGGCCGTCAATAGCCGCAGGGCTACGTGTTCAAAGGGGCATTCATCTTGATGACACAAATACTGGACTTGAACTATTCTATTACTACGGCGCCTCCTGGGCTGGCACGGATGCTGGCCTGAAAGTAAGTCAACTCAAACTACAACTCGATGTCCGAGGACTCTAACCCAATCATTGTGGAAGACACCCCCTCCTTAAGAAGGAGGGGGCAGGGGGTGGTCTTCCGGCTGCTCGGCAAGCAGCGGCTGTGGCTGCACATCCTGCTCTTTGTCCTCGCGTTTTTCACGACAACGGTTGCAGGAGTGCAGTGGCGTGGACTCGCTCATGACCTCGGTGATATATCGAACCTGAGTCTCGGGCTTGAATACGCCACGCTCATCATGGCGTTCCTCACCGCGCACGAGTTCGGCCATTTCATCGCCGCGCGCATTCATGGCGTCGATGCGACACTCCCCTACTACATCCCGTTTCCGGGCTACATGTATGGCCAGATCAACTTCGGCACGCTCGGCGCGGTGATCCGCACGCGATCGCGTGTGCAATCGAACAAAATCATGTTCGATATAGGAGTCGCGGGACCGATCTCGGGATTCATTGTGTGCCTCATCGTGCTGGCCATCGGATTTGCGACGCTGCCGGGCATCAGCTACCTACAGCAGATCCATCCCGGCTACCCGGACATGCCCCACGGACCCGGCATGGTCGAGCTGACGTTCGGCAAGACGCTCCTCTACTCCGCAATGGAGAAGCTCTTCGCGAATCCGAACGGATACATTCCGCCGATGACGGAAATGTACCACTATCCGATGCTCTGCGCCGGGTGGTTCGGGTTGTTCGTGACCGCGCTGAATCTCCTGCCGGTCGGACAGCTCGATGGCGGTCACCTGACCTACACCCTCTTCGGTCGCCGCACGCACCGGACGCTCGGACAACTGACCGCGCTCGGACTCTTCGCAATTTCGCTGCCTTCCGCCTCGCTACTCATCATCGACAACCCACCCGCCTGGCTGCGAGCATTGATGATCCCCGGCGGAGAGATGTGGCTCATGTGGGCGATCATCACGACGCTCGTCATCCGCTTCCATCATCCACCCACCGAAGACGAAAGCCCTTTGGACCTGCGCCGCAAAATCATCGGCTACATCGGAATCGCGATCTTCGTGCTCTGCTTCACGCCATCGCCACTGGTGGTGCAATAGGGGAAGTTCTCGCTTCTGATCGACACACTCAGCAGCAGTGGCACAGCCGTTCTCGGCTGTGGGAGCGGACTTTTAGTCCGCGATTGTTCGGCCAATCTGCGCTGCGTCGATCTAAAAGATCGACCTCACAGCTGAGAACGGCTGTGCCACTACTCTAGCCCCTTGTAACTTTCGCCCGCCGCGCGTGTTCTTTATGGCATGAAGCGGCTCCTCCTCGTGCTTGCGGTCTTGTGTCTCGCATCGTCTGCGAGGGGGCAGCATTGGACGGAGATTCCGCTCCCAACTGATTGGTCTTCCAGGAGTGGTTCTTCTGTAAGCAATAAACCAATCACGCCCTATTTCCTTAACGGCGATCTCGGTTTTATTTTCTGTCCTTCCTACGATGTCATCAATTCAGACGAATGGAGCCATCCCCAGCTCCATCGTACGACAGATGGAGGAAAGACCTGGAATGCGATCACATCCTTCGATTCTACAGCCTCTCATCCCACCTGGCGTCCAATCGGGCAATTGTATTTTGCCAATCCTTCTCATGGTTATGCAGCCATCGTGAATAATCTCGCGATTCCAAATACGCCAGGGGGAATCTACGAGACAGTCGATACGGGCAACACATGGAGAAAAGTCTCTCCGTTTCAAGTTTCGTTTCGCTCGGTCTACGCGGCAGGAAGCTTTATTGCCGGGACTGCTGACGTCGGCCCTGACGAGGATGGCAGTTCGAAGGGACCGCTCTACTTCTCCAACGACGGCGGAGTGACATGGGACTCTATGACACAAATCAGTGGTCATTCTACAGCCTTCTTGCTTCGCTTTTCAAATGTCTGCGGTGATGGCGACAGTTTGGTCGCTGCCGTTGCCATTGATACCGTCGTTGACACCTGGCTCCTTTCCCCCGACATTGTTGATTCAACTCGCGGTGGATACTTAGTCTATTCCACGGATCGAGGAAGGCACTGGGAATCAAGACTACTCCATAACGCCTGGAATTTTCGACATTGGTTCGAGCCAGGATTGTATATCCCTCCGTCGAGCTGCTCGGTATTCCCATTAGTCGCGTCACTTGGAGACCAGGAAGATGAGAACGACTTCCTTCGCGGTAATTTGCAGTCGAATTCGTGGACTACGTCGATCCACGGGTGGGAGATGGGCCAATTCATGGATGGTAAGCGATGCGCGCTCTACGTTCCATCAGCGATCTACCCCCCGATCAGGAGCCACATCGTTAGCAATCATGGCGTCCTTCGTTCGACGGATATGGGCGACTCCTGGACTTAACCTTCCTGGGCCAGTTTTCCAAGAATGTGATGACCTCATCGTGCACAATCTCTCAGTGGTCGGGCACGGTGCAATCGTGTATGCTTGCAGTGACACGCTAATCAATTCAGGCAGCAATGTATTCTATCGTTTGTGGAAGACTACCGATGGAGGTGATGGCACATTGAGTGCGAGTGTTCTCGGGCCTCGATTCGATCTTAGCCATCGTGTTTTCCCGGGCGCGCAGGATACATTTGTGTTTGATCCATGCGCACCTGACTCCTTGCAAGTCTATAGCCAAAACATCGCCTGCTCATACGGCAAGTTCGATAGTATTTCAATCGTCGGTCTTGATCCAGTGGAATATTCGGTCGTCTCGACACACCACTGCGCGTGCCAGCCAATGCCGGATACATCCTTCATCACGTTGCAACCGAAGACGGCTGTCATACGCGATGTTACGATCCACTACCACTTCACCGACGACGAGTTCAATCAGATCGACACGAGCATCAAGATCACACTTGTCGTGAAGCCGGGTGGGACGAGCGTATTGCTCAACATGTACATGAAGCAGAGCACGATCCTCGCTCGCGGCGGCGACACGATTGATATTCCAGTCTATCTCGCCGGCAATGTGACGCTTACTGGCGAAACTTCCATTCTGCTGCCCTTTGCGCTGGATACGAATGTGCTGCGGGTGCTGTCGTTCAATCCGGCGGTGTAGGGTATTACTGTTGGTGCGCTTGCTTACTCAAAAGGCACGGAGACCGTGCCACTACAGGCTTCGGACCTCACGGTGAATGGCGAGACGCTGCTTGGCACCCTCCGGTGCATTGTCTATCTTGCGGATACGCTGCAAACATCTGTCTCGCTCGTGGCCGCAACGCTGAGCAGCGAAGACTCGCGCTGCGTCTCGCTTTCGCTTCAGCAGAATGCCGTGAACATCGCTCTCACCGGCCGCGGCGATTCCACACTTCTCCGCTTCATGAAGGACGGGACATTCCCAATGGCGATTGCGAGCATCGCGCCAAACCCTGTCGTGAGTTCGCTCCTTGTGCGATGGAACGGCGGCGGTGTGACGTACGACATTACGGACGCGCTGGGCATCCTCCGCGAACGCAACTCCGCAACGTCCAGCCAATCGGAAATCGATGTCAGCTCGTGGCCGAGCGGGGTCTATTACATCCGGGCGCGGGGTGCGAGCGGGATGATCTCGACGAAGCGATTTGTAGTCGCAAGGTAACTCATAATCGGGTCTTCATGAGTGGAATGGAGACCTTCGGCTTTGCGGGCGAGTTCGGTGTATTCGCCTTCTTCCGCGACTTTTCGGACAAAGCGTACCAATGATCCCTCGCCGGACATCTCGCGAGCATTATTGGTGCGCGCGGAGATTCCGGCGATGGTCATCGCAGGATACTTGCTGAGCGACCACGCTCAGCGCCCACGCTGAGCGAGCTCACACGAGGAGAAATTACTGGATCGTCTCGGCCGTCTCTTCGATGGCGGCAGGCTCTGTGGCCGCCGCGGGTTGCTGATTCACTTGGACGATACCGGTCGTCAGCGGACTCATGAAAAGGATGTGTCCGCAGCCATTGCAGGTCGCCGTGACGACTGGCTTCACCGAGCCTTGCGTCGCGACCGCGCCGCCGGCGAACTCGCGAAGCTCGAACATCGTGTCTTCGACCTGCCACTGGGCACTGCCGCAGACGGCACACGGATTGCGGAGAACGTTCTGGAGATGGGCTTGCAGCCGGGCGCGGCCTTCTTGGTTGAGTTGCATAGATAGAACCTGGATTACGCGGATTTGAGGGGATTACGCGGATTGATTTTTCGGATTATGATTGACTTCCATCGCGCGCACTCCCGGAATTGTTAAATGGAATGAGCGGGACGTTTGCGTGCCCGTAATAGTTTCCTACTCCTCGCCAGAGTAATGTTATAGAATCCATAAAATCAATCCGCGTAATCCCCTCAAATCCGTGTAATCCAGGTTCTCTTATGAAATTCTCCATTGAAGAGCGAGTCCGTTGGTCCGATGTCGATCGGGCCGGCATTATTTATTTTGGCAGCTACGTTCGGTTTTTCGAGATCGCCGAGACCGAGATGTTCCGAGAAATGGGCTTCCCATTCTCTATGGCCAACGATGAACTCAATATGTATGCCGTTCGGGCACAGTTTCACGTCGATTTTGAGGCGCCGGCATTTCTCGACGATCTCATTCGTGCACATCTCTGGGTGACCCATATCGGCACGACCTCGTTTCGTTTGGATTTCGAAATGGACCGCGCGCTTTCGACGCAAGGGCGCGTTGGCGAGCGGCTCATTACCGGGCATTGCGTGCTCGTGGCGGTCGATCGCGAGCATTATCGGCCAGCCCCAATCCCGGACGCATTGCGTACCGCTCTTCAGGCCTATCACGTCACAAACGAGTAACGGACGGTGTCCTTCTGAGGTATCCCTCTGATAGGAGATGCGAGCATTTCGCGTTTCCATAGACACAAATGGAACTGCCTTCACGCTCAACGCCTTTTGCACTCCCCGCACGGATTACCCGTATGTAGGACCAATCGTCCGCGGCTAATCATTCACGGAAGCCCAATGACTGAACACATGGAACATCTCGTCGCAACAGAACCCGCAATGAACTCCCAAACGGAGCCTGCCGCGGAGGTTGCTGTCCAGGAATTTACTCCTCCGCTCGAAGCCACGCCAGCACAGGACTCCGCCGCTCCGGACTCCACTGCTCCGCCCAGCGCCCAGGCTGTGGATCCCCTCGAATCGTTTCGGGAAAAGATGCGCATGAAGGAATCCGTTCAGGCGCGAGTGGTTAAATGGCAACGGAATGGCTTGGAAGTCGAGCTGGAAAGCGGGATTGCAGGTGCCCCCCCGGTGCTCGCATTCATGCCGAACGATAATATCGACCGCGACCCGAACCGGAACGTGGCGAATTACTTTGGCAAGACCGTTCCAGTTCAGATCACGAATGTTCGCGGCAGCGCAGCGGGCGACGAGCAACGGATTACCGTCAGCCACCGCGCGGTCCTTGAGGACGAACTTCGCACCGCCGGCCGCGAACGAATCAAGGATCTTAGCGTCGGAGATGTCATCGATGTAAAAATTAAGTCCTTTAGCAAGGATAATATCCTCGTCGATCTGGGACCCGGAATAGACGCCGTGATTCGGCTGCGCGATCTTTCGTGGCAGCACGTCGAGCATCCTTACGAACTTGTGAAACGCGGCGAGTCGGTGCAGGCGAAGATTATCAGTCTCGATCGCGGCCGCCGGCACGTGCAACTTAGCATCCGGCATCTCACGCCAGACCCCGAACTGGAGATGTACGCCGAGTATCAACCCGAGCAAGTGATTGATGCAAAAGTCGCCTCGCTCGGCTCGTACGGCGCGGAGATCGAGTTGCCAAACGGCCTCATCGCATTTGTGCCGATCTCTGAGATTGCGTGGGAGCGCATTGGCGCGGTCAGCGATGTGCTGAACGTCGGCGATGAATTGAAGGTGAAACTGCTCACTGTTGAGGCTGTCGACCGGCGCATCACCGCCAGCCGCAAGCTCATGATCGAGAACCCGGCACGCATCATCGAGAGCACGTTCCGCGTCAACACCGATCACGATGGGACGATCAAGGAAGTCACACGCGGCGGACTCGTCGTCGCGCTGGAGCACGGAGCCGAAGGCTTCATCCCTCGCCGCGAGCTTTCACACGACAAGATCGACCGCTTAGAGGATCTCTTTAAGGCTGGCAAGCCGCTCGAAGGACTGCGCGTGATCGAGTTCGACCGCCGTGGCAACCGCGATGGCGGACCGCGCATCACACTTTCGCTCATCGCCGCCGAGCGCGAAGCCCAGCGGACCACACTTCGCGAGTATCGCGCCGCGCCGAAAGAATCGCGCTACTCACTCTCCGATTCACTCGCCGCCCTCAAGGCACAGCTCGAAGCGCAAGGTAACTAAGGGTGAAGCGCAGGCATCCTGCCTGCGCAAGATTCGTGTATCGCGTTGCTATCGCCTGCGGCTCGTTGCATAGCCGACCAATGCGGTAGGCACAAGCCCGAGCGCAGTTCCGACTCCGCTCATCGCCGCAAGAAGCAACGCATAGTGCTCCGGCCGTGGGGCGGCGATGAAAATCCCGGTGATGCCTGCGGTGCTCCGTGTCAATAGGAGCAAGAGTCCCCATCCCAGAATTCCAGCGACGAGTCCAGCGAATCCTCCTTCGAGTGCGACCGGCAGCACGATCTGCCAGCGGCGCGCACCGAGGTGCTTCATCACACGGACCGCGTTCTTGCGCGCCAGCATCGTCAGCCGCGCGGCGGTAACGAGAAAGAAGATTGAAGAGGCAAGCAAGAGTCCACCAAAGATGAGCGCGAGACGATTGAGCGCAAGCGAGCGCGCTTCGAGTATTCGCAGAAGTCCAAGATCGGCCCGCACTTCGGCAATTCCGCTCGTCGCGCGGAGTCGCTCGATGATATGCTCGGCTGCTTCGGCAGACGCATCGGCAAGCCGGACGGTCGCACTTGCCGGTAGTGGATTCAATCCAAGAATTCTCTCAACATCTTCGCCCGAGCTGCGCGTGTAATCGGCGAGTGCTTCTTCACGCGATGTGAATGTGACGGAGCGAATGCCAGGCATGGACCGGATGGATTGATCGACAGCAGCCGAAGCATCTTCATTCGACACATTCGTTGCGAAGAACGCCTCGATGGGTAAAGTCTCGCGCGCTGTGCGAAGCGTTGTCCGTGCTTTCCACGCAGCGCCGCCAAGGAGGCCCGTGACGGAAAGCGCAACGGCAAGCGTGACGCAGCTCATCACCCACGTCATCGGCGCATTGCGGATCGCGCGCCATGTTTCTCGGAATAAGAACATCATTCGAAGAATGCCTCGCGGCCATCCGGCCAATTCTCTCGAAGTTCTTTGAGGAACTGGTAGTTCGTGAGATCGTAGTGGATCGGTGTGATGCTGATCATCTGCTCGCGTATAGCAATGTCATCAATGTCCTCGGCGCTATCTTCGAGGACGTACTGCCCTTTCAGCCAATAATAGGGCCGCTCCTGCGGATCGACTCGCTTTTCGAATTCATCCTCCCAATACGATGCGCCTTGCCGCGTGTAGGCAACACCACGAATCTGCTTTGCCGGCACGGCGGGCACATTGACATTCAGCAGCGTCCCGCGCGGAAGTCCCGTGCGCGCTACATGCGGCGTGAATCGCTTCATGAATTCCGCAGCCGCGCCAAAATCCGCGTCGGGATGATAACTCGTAAGTGAGACCGCAATCGCCGGCACATCGAGCACGGTCGCCTCCGTCGCCGCGCTAACCGTGCCGGAATAAATTATATTCACGGCGGTATTGCGCCCATGATTGATGCCGCTTACCACAATGTCGGGCCTCGCAAGTCCGCGCTCTTCCAGGAACGTGCGGAGAGCAAGCTTGACGCAATCGGCCGGCGTGCCGCTCACGGCAAAACCGAAGAACTGGCCATTCTTGTGAAACTCCGTCACGCGCAGCGGCAGGCTCACAGTAAGTGCGTGCCCGACAGCGGACTGCTCCCCGAGCGGGGCGATCACGATGACATCACCGATCTCCCGTAGCGCCACGACAAGGTCGTAGATGCCTCGGGAGTTGATGCCGTCGTCGTTGGTTACGAGAATGTTCATACTTGTACTGCCGTCACCGCTATCATCGTCACAATATCCCTAACACTCGCGCCGCGCGATAAGTCATTCATCGGCTTGCGAAGTCCTTGCAATATGGGTCCGATGGCCTGCGCCATGCCAAGACGCTCGGCGATCTTGTAGCCGATGTTGCCGGCATCGAGATTCGGAAAGATAAACACGTTCGCTCGGCCCGCCACCGAACTTCCTGCCATCTTCCGCCGCGCCACATCCGGCACAAACGCGGCATCGAACTGCATCTCACCATCGAGAATAAGTTTCGGCGCTTTGGACTTCGCGAGTGCCGTCGCTTCCCTCACCTTCTCGGTGGATGGACTGGTGGCACTGCCGTTCGTCGAAAAAGAAAGCATCGCAACGCGTGGATCGATTCCGGTGAGCGTTCTGTAATTTGTGGCGGTCGAGATGGCGATGTCCGGGAATCTTTGGAAAATCGAGCAAGAAAAGACTGGACAGCACCGACATTCCGTCGGCCAGTCCGATGCCACGTAGCGCGGCGCGTATGACTTCGCCGGTCGTCGAGACCGCTCCGGCCAGCACACCATCTACTTCACCCACGCTGGCAAGCAATGCCGCGAGAAGTAGATCATTTGCGCGAATCTCTTCTGCTGCTTCAGTAAGCGAAGCGAGCTTGTCTTTGCGCGATTGATAATAGCGATTGGCAAGCTCGTCGAACCGCGGATAGCTCTTCGACCCAAGAGTCTCGAGGCCATCCAGACTCACATCCGCTTTGCGTGCAGCTTCCTGAACTTCATCGCTCTCTCCAATGAGTATGATTCGCGCAATCTTTCGGTCTGCGGCCTCACGCGCAGCGGCGAGAATGCGCGCGTCGGTTGTGTCGGACAGTGCAATCCTCCGGTTCAAGCGGCGAGCGTTGTTCTCGATCCGTGCAAGAGGTGTCATTGCGAGATCGGGAAATAACGAGCGATAAAATCTTGCGGAGTGATAGCGGAAACGACGGAGTGCGAGTAATCGCGGGTATTGCGAGTGATGATGAAATCTGCGTGCGCGGCAACAGCTGTTTCTGCTACGATGGCATCCTCGAAGTCTGCAATGGGTGAGGCGATAGCAACCTTCAGACCATTAGAATCAATCGACTGTACCTCAACAATCTCCAGGAGTTTAGCCAGTTGAGTGCGAGCCGCCGCATCCGACATCTCCTTCCGACAAAAGTAATAAATGGTGGAAACGGCGTGCAAAGGGAGAACCGCATCGAGTTGGCCCTCTTCGGCGAGGATGAGTACCTCCGCACTCTCGAGGAATTGCTTCCTTGCGAGGAGCACGTCCAGAATAATATTCAGATCGAGAACGACTCTCACTGATACTTCTGTGACAAGTAATCCCACATCGAGGGATTCTCCGTAAGTACGCCTATCAGTGATACCGTCTTAGCATCGGCTTTTTGATTTCGTACTCGAGCCAAAAATGAGACGAGCCGGTCGACCGTTTCCGAGACCGTCATGCCCTGTCGCATCGCAAAATCAGCCAAAAAGCGAGCGTGCTCCTCAGGCAGTTCGATAGCAATCTGTTCCATCATAGCCATTGTGATATTATGAATTGACTAAACTCTCGAACGCCGGACTTAGTTTTGCCGCGAACGGCGTGATTATTCTTTCACCAGCTTCACCGTCCGCACTTTGCCAACTCGCCCTCACTTGACTCCGTGGTGCGCGCCTTGTTCCAACAGTAGTCCCGGTGCGACCTTAAGCGCCTTCGCAATCTTTTCGAGCTTTACGATCGAGACTGCGTATTCACCTTTCTCAACATACTTCACATAGGAAAGCGAGATCCCGGCTATTGCTGCCAGCGCCTCTTGGCTCAATTTACGCTTCTGTCTGATAAACCGGATGTTGTCCCCGGTCACACGTCGAATATCCATTCGGCATGATAGCCAGTATGGTGGCTTTTGAGTGGTCAGCATACTGGCTATAATTCCGTATCTTTGCAGCCATGAAGATAATCGTGGCGGCTCTGTTGATTCTCTCTGTGAACGAGACTGCACTCGCGCAAGAGAACGACCATCGTCAGCGTTGGGAAGTGAAGACACGGATGGATACGGTGCCGCTTCACGCAGGATTGGATTCTACGAGCGTCATTCTTCAGCGAAGCCTCCACAAACCCGATTGGGGTCGGAAAGCCAGATGGGCACATGCGCATCGACAGGAGGATGAGAAGGATACACTCATTCTTTGTGGAAACGTCGTGAAGATTGGTCTTGAACCGGATGGCGATTATCATTTGGTACTCGCCGATACCTGCTGCAAGGATTCCACTATGACGATAGAGATACCAGACCCAGATTCATCCACCTCGTCCGAATTCATAGAGTCATACCGCAAGGCACGCTTGGTGGTTTACACGCTATGGAAACAGGCACTGAGCAAAGGCCACCTTAAGAGTGTCGCACCGATGCGAGTGGTAATTGTGGGACTGGGCTTCTGGGATAAAACTCATGGGCCTAAGACGAATGATGCCGCACCTAATGGGAGAGAGATTCATCCGATGTTCGAAGTGAGGCGTTGCAAATGAATGAAGCTTAGGTCTGGTGCCATCTTAATAAGGCATACCCTTCTGCCCTCATTGAGCACCATTTCCCGCCCAAACTGTTTTCCCCTCCCATGACCGAAGTAACCTTTGATAAGCGCACGTTTCTGGCGACCTTAGAAGCTTTACAGAAGCAATTCGATTTGGCATCGAACGAATTATTGCTCGAAACGCAACCGGACAGCCGCTTCATGCTCGAAGCGAAACGGAAAGACGGACAGGACGTCCGCGCGTTCGGGCCGTGCCAGGTGAAGGGCGAGATGGTCAGCATTAAGTGCGACATTAAGGAGATCGAACAAGCTGTCATCCTGGCACATGAGGGGATCGAGACGGAGAAGGTAACCTTCATCATCGGTGATGGCATTTGGGTGAAAGAACCGGAAGCGTTTGAATCCGCGCCTGTGCCTTCCGTGCCGGTGTTATCGGCTAACAAGTCACGATTAGGCAGTATCTCACTCGGAAAGCGACCCTGAGTAACCCTGAGTCGTAACTTTTGAACGAAATCGACATGGGAGGGCGTTGAATCAGGTCACGACGCTATGCCAATTACGAATGACGAATTACGAATGACGAATCAGGGTGGATTCCGAGGAATTCCCACTCCTCATTCCTCATTCCTCATTCGTATTTTAAGCCTCCTGGTTGTCGCTCTATCAATGGGTGGTTGTACCTTCTGGCACAACTTCTCGACCAACTTCAACACGCTGTATCTCGCCGAGAAGCACCTCGAGTTCTACGAGGACCAGCAGCGGTCCATCGTGCCGCCGAATGCGAACGGCGCCATCGCCGTAGCCAACCACCGCTGGCTCGATGAGGAGTACGATCTCCGTCAGCGCGCGCTTTACGAAGGCCGCACACAGAACATCCCGCCGAGTTTTTCTCGCGTGCTCGGCTCGACCAAAGAGGTGACAAATATGCACCTCGATTCGGCGATCATACTCGGCTCGAAAATCCTGGCGGACAAGAAGCCGAGCAAGTATATCGAGGACGCGCTTTTTGTCGTCGGAAAGTCGCAGTACTACAAGAACGATTTCGCTGGCGCGCGCCGCAAATTCCTGGAGCTACTCTACAAATTCCCAGAGACGAAATACGGCGCGGAGGTGCAGATGCTGCTCGCCCGCTCGATGCTGGCCGACAAACGCTTGGACACGGCCGAGATTGCACTCACGGCAGGACTAAGAAGCGCAACTACCTCTGGCGACAAGAACGCGCTCGCGGAAATCCATCGCACGTATGCGGAGTATATCTACGTGAAGAATCCCGATTCACTGGCGGCCGTTGGTGAAGAGCTTCGCAAAGCTGAGGAGAATCTTTCGGGTCAAGACCTCGCGAAGCTTGCCTTCGAGGAAGGGGCGCTCGATTATATGAACGCCCAATGGCCGGAGGCCGAGCGCGCCTTCGCGACGGTCATCGCATCCACAAAGGACGACTGGCTTGCTGGCGAAGCACATGTGGCTCATGCACAGGCACTCCGGCGCGAGGCAAAGTTCGATGAGGCCCGCACCGAACTGAAGTCTGTTGTAGAGAAGGCGAAGTATGGCGCATCCGCAGCGGCGGCACGATACGAGTTGGCACTGACTGACGAATATGCCGCTCGACATGACGTCGCGGACGATCTCCGCTCGAAGCAATTCAAGAACGATTATCATCCGGCCTTGCAACTCGAATACATTGCGATCGATACGTCGTTCCGGAATTCGAGCGCGCTCATGATCGCGCACTCGCGTTACCGGCAAGCCGAGATGTACCGGGAGATGGGACTCTACGACTCCGCCGCCAAAGCGGCCGCGATGCTCATCAACACCAGGGATTTTTCAACGCCGGCGATGAACGACTACGTCTCGGCGCGCGCAAGTTCGCTGGCAAGCTTTGCCAAGTGGCGTACGGAGCTGGGGCATGTCGATTCCCTGATTGAGCGGATCAAGACGAAAGGTCCGGCCCGCGAGGAGTCGAGTCTGAAACTGAAAGCGTTGCAGCAGGTACTCGGCCCCCGATTTAATCCGACGATCCCGACGGAGATGACGAAGGCTGATTCCCTCAATTATGATAAGGCACTCGCCGATCTCCAGAAACAGCGGCCGGGCGGACCAAGTTTTGCCGTTGCCGATACAGGCCGAACGCTTGATAGCCTCAGTTTGCTTGCCGCGACCGCACATTATCAATTAGGCCGGGCCTACGAGACGTTCTCGGAGAGCCCGCAGGCCAAGACGCAATATAGCGGCGCGCTTGCCGTTTCGTTTCCGAAGCCCGACACCGCCGTTCACGCAATGCGCGCGCAGGCGATCTACGCCCTGATGCAACTCGAATACCGCGACAAGAATCAGGCCGCTGGTGACTCACTCCTTGACGATCTGCTTTCGCATTACGGACAAACAATGTATGCCGAACAGGCGCGGTCGCTGTTTGCAGCGAAGCTCAAGCACACGCCGGGCGAGACCGCATACGAAAGCGCATACGCTACTCTGCGCGGTCATGGACTCGATGCCGCGAAGTCCGCGCTGCTTGCCGTCGTTGCAGCGTTTCTCGAGGAGGACGCCGCGCCGCGTTCACTCTATGCGATCGGATTGAGCTATGAAGATTCCACTCGCTACGATAGCGCAGTCGTTTATTACCGGCGCGTCCTGCACGACTACCCCTATTCAGCGTATGCCGTCGCGCTGCATCCGCGTTTTGCGGAAACGGCCAGCGGACTTCCTCACGCTCCGCCCGCCACGATCGATCCGACGCTGCACTCACAGGACGCAACGCATCCGCCGGGACCGCGAATGCTAAATTCACCCGGCCAGCAGCCGGGACAACAACCCGGCCAGCGAGGGAACATGCCACGCTCGCGGCCACCGGTTGGCCCGAGAGGACGCCCCGGTATGCCGCCGGGTACACCCGGCTCGCCACCACCGCTGCCACTCGATTCCACGCTAACGATACCGCATAAGTGATCGAACCATCAACCACTCTTTCCAGAGTCACACGCCGCCGCGTGCTTGCGCCCGGTCTTGTGACCCTCCGCTTCCATAATCCGAAGGTTGCGAGAGAAACCATCGCCGGGCAATTTGTAAATGTCTTGCCAAAGGCCGGAGCCATCGACCCGATGTTGCGCCGACCGTTCTCGGTGTACAATACGGACGGCGACGAGGCGGAGATTATCATTCAGGCTCATGGCCGAGGAACAAACATCCTTGCCGACACCGCCGAGGGCGAGATGCTCGATGTTCTGGGTCCGCTCGGGAATCCGTGGAATTACAAGTCGGGTGATTTCAAAACCGCAGTGCTTGTCATCGGCGGCGTTGGGGTGGCTTCGATGCTGCTGCTCACGCGAGCGCTCGTGAAGGAAGGGCTCCCTGTCCAGTCCTATTACGGCGCACGCACGAAAGATTTGCTCGCGCTGCAAGATCTCACGAATCTTCACGTCGCAACCGACGATGGCTCGGAAGGCTTTCACGGCTCCGTGATTAATATGCTTCGGAAAGATCTGGAAGCTCGTAAGATCGAGCAGCCAAAGTTGTTCGTCTGCGGACCGACTGGCATGATGCGCGCCGCTGCTGTGCTCGCGGCGGAATATGGAATCCCATGTGAAGTCAGCCTGGAAACAGAAATGGCCTGTGGCATCGGGATTTGTCAGGGATGTCCGGTCCCGACCGATGACACGACGTTCCAAAAAACTGGCAAGCGATTCCGGCTTGTGTGCATGGATGGCCCCTCCTTCTCTGCGGAAACGATCACGATATGAACGGTGTAGAATCAAACGGGCAGGCCAAGGCGGACATGCGCGTCCGGCTGCGCGGTGTCGAATTCAAAAATCCAGTCCTCGTCGCGAGCGGCACGTTCGGTTACGGCGCAGAGGCCAAAAAGTATTGCGACATCGAGCAGCTTGCCGGCATCGTCACGAAATCGGTAAGCTGGAAGCCGCGTCCCGGCAATCCGCCACACCGCATCATCGAGACGGCGAGCGGGATGCTCAACTCGATCGGACTGGCGAACGTCGGAGTCCACACGTTTGTGAGCGAGAAGCTCCCCTATCTCGCGAAGTTCGATACAAAGATCATTGCAAACATCGCCGCCAGCTCGATGGAAGAATACCGCGATGTGCTCGAACATATCGAGCAGCACGCGACGCCCAACCTCGTCGGCTATGAGATCAACATCAGTTGCCCGAACGTGAAAGATGGCGGACTCTCGTTCGGCACGAACGTCGAGCGGACAGAAGAGCTGACGACGCTCCTGCGTGCATCGACTGACCGGCTGCTCATTATCAAGCTCACACCGAACGTCACGAGCGTCGCGCCGTTCGCGCAGGCCTGCGAGCGCGCCGGAGCGGATGCGATCAGCCTGATTAACACGCTGGTCGGAATGTCGATTGATATTTACACGCACGAGCCACGACTGAACACCGTCACCGGCGGTCTCTCTGGACCGGCGATCAAGCCCATTGCGCTCGCGCAAGTGTATCAGGCGCGCAAAGCATGTGGCATTCCGATCATCGGCATCGGCGGCATTGTGAGTGCAGAGGATACCGTCGAGTTTCTCATTGCCGGCGCGTGCATGGTGCAGATCGGCACCGCGAATTTCGTCCACCCCGATGCGGGGATCCGTGTTGCGCGTGGCCTCGCGGAGTTCTTGCAGAAGCAGAATATCTCCGCAGTCGGCGATTTGGTGAATTCTCTTCGGATCAGAGCAGAGTTGAAGGCGGCGGGGTGGTGAGGAGACAGTAGCGAAACACGTCTTTCACATTTAAGAACTCAAAAATCGAAGAGGCCAGCAACCGTGGGTTGCTGGCCTCTTTCTTTGAACTCTCTCTTGCGATGTTAATTCAAATCTGACCAGGCTACGCCATCCCAGCCTTCGAACTTGCTCGTTGTGGTATTGTACCGGATGGTCCCTTGCACGGGTGTGCTCGGCCGCTGCGCGGTAGTACCGGCAGGAATAACCATCCCGCTGTTACCGCCCACCGTGAGGCCATTGCTGAAATTTCCTGTCATGGCAGTGACACTCCCCTTCACCGACATTTCGCCACCAACCTGCACATCATTACGCACCTGGAGCTGCCCGGTCTCCGTGCTGCCGGCTTCGAGCGATTGCGAGTAGGTCCCGCCAAGATCGAACACGCCAAGTGTGTTGGCGCCCTGATTCGTCGTGTACGCATACCGGCCGCTGACATAGACGCCGTAAGGATATGAGTTCGCGCCGGTCGAAACCGATCCCACACTGACCGGCGAGGCCGGATTCGAGAT
>JADGPZ010000080.1 GCA_017882165.1 Candidatus Kapaibacterium sp. | reverse complement strand
AAATGGCGTGCTTCGCTGGTTGCTGGCAATAGATCTGCCGCACAAGGCGCCTCAATTGTTTTTGAACGAATTGCGGACCCTGACGCAGTGCTTGACTTGATCCGGCAACTCCAAGCACCGTTGAGCGATCAAGCTCGCCACTCAGTGTCGAATGAACTTGAGCACAGTATCGGCGTAGTTTGAAAATCCCCACGTCTGCGGGATCGTCCCGTGATCGGCGCCGGAAATGCGGTGGGCTTCCTTGTAAGGACCCTGATAATTCGCGAAGACGATCTCGCCGTTGGTCGCGATATTGATGAATTGGTCGTTCGTGCCGTGAATCCAGCAGAAGGGCTGCTGGACGGATTTGATCTGTTCGGCATTATCGAACTTGAGATTGGAAACGAATGACGATGGCATATCAAGGCCGGTGGCATCGTCTGTGAGCGAGGCAGTAGAGGCAAATGGTGCTTCGAGAATTATTTTTTGCGCGGTGAGCGAACGTGGGTGCGCGGCCAAATAGGTTGACGGCCCGCTACCTAAGCTGAATCCATACAGCATCAGACGATCACCGGTTAAGCCGCGCGATTTCAGCCATTGCATCGCCGCGTCCACATCGGCATAGAGCCCTTCTTCGGTCGGCATGCCGGGGGAGAGCCCATATCCGCGATAGTCCATCATCATGACGCCGTAATGATTCTTGCCCGCAACGTTGGCGAGCAACTGCGCGCGTGGATAGTAGAAGTCCATGTGATGACTGGTGCCATGAGCATAGAGGATCACCGTGTCGGTCGATATGCGTGACGTATCGCCGAGATAGGCTGCGTAGATCGACGTTGGCGAGGATTCGCCAGTGCCTTGACTCGGGATCGTGAAGACGTGGATTTTGTTCGGGGAGAGCGCGTAGCTCGAACCCAAATAGAAATCGACCCGTCCCGCATAATTCTGCATCTGATACGACGTGATCTTATCGCCGGTGTTGAGCAGACTGGTATCGAGGCTCAGACAGCCGGATGTCGCGAGGAGAAGCAGCAGAATTGGAAATCGTTTCATTAGAATTTCCTCGTTAGTGCAAGATAGACTCCAAACGCGCCATTACCGCTGATGCCATGATAATCGGCCGGCCCCGGCAGGTTTGGCACTCCGGCTTCCAGGTACTTCAATTCCGTGACGTATTGCCAGTTCTCGCCGTCGAACGTGTGGCCGAGGGCGATATTCGCAAGCCAGTGCCGAGTCTGTGGCGCGCCATCCGCTCGGGTGCCGGATAGTTCGAACCAGTTTTGGCTTGAAAGATAAATGAGATTCCCACAGCCGCTCAGATAATGCCAGTAGAAGTTCACATCCGCTTCCGGCCATACCTTGAAAGCATTATCACGAAACGCGAGCACGATATTCGCGACGGGTGCAACGGAGATTGCCGGTTGCCACCCAACTTGCGCGCTCAGTTGGTGAAGTGCTCCGAGATCGAGCTGCAAGTCCTTGAAGAGCAGCGCGGTTGTGTGCAGGCCACCGAAGAGTGTTGTCTTATCCGTGAGGCCATACCCTCCGGCGAGGGAAGTCAGCGGCATCGGGATGACGAGGCTGTCGAATGTAATGAGCGGACCACCGAACGATGCGGTCGCAGCATAGTGGTCGCGCGGTAGCGGCTCGACAAAGCGAGCAGGCGCACAGGATGCTGCGGCGAGTCCGACAGTAAGAAAAATAGTGAGAAACCTCATTGGAACAAAGATACGACAAAAATCAGAATGTAACCATGTCGCTTCCGGTCACGCGGATGCCGAGCGTCGCATAGTTGGCGTTGCGCGGAATCGGCACTTGTCCGTCGTCTTCCCACGATTCGTAGCCGCCATAGAACTGGATGCGGCCCATGCGTCCTTCGAAGGCGTAACCTACTTCGGCGCGGCTATCGACGGTCAATTTCGAAATCGAACTGAACCGGTCCAGGAATCCAGTATTATTGCTGAATGCCGACGAGTTGATGTACATTGAGAGATACACTGCACTGCGGTCCCACATCGCGAGCTTCGAGGTAAACGCTTCGCCAAACGACCATGCAAGATGGTCATACTGTGGGGGATAGACCGCATCGGAGTCCGGGATGCGATAGTCTTCGCGGATCAGGAATGCGTCGGCGTGGAGCCACGAAGTCGTTGGAATATGCAGGCCGAAAATGCGCTCGACGGTCCAGATCGTTTTGCCCGAGAGCGAACAATAGATGAGCGTGCGTTGCAGCCCAACGTCCTCGTAGCCGCGTGGGTCGATATTATCTAAGTCGTGGCGGCATCGGTAGATCGTGCCAAGCTGCCAACCGAATTTGTCACTTTCCTTCACTGCATACACGAGCCCTTCCTCCCAAATCGCGCCACGCGGCTTGAAGGAAATATCGTTGTGCGTGTTGGCGGTCAGCTCCATGCCCGAGAAGCCGAAGAGCGACTTGTTGCCCGACCATCGCGCGAATTCCCATGCGGCACCCATCGAGATGTCCCACCCCCAACGGTCGCTATCGCTGCCCATGCCGCGCTGAATGCTGGCCCAGTACGCACCGTGATCGAAGATGGATGTGGTATCGGTCTTTGGGTACCACCTTGGTTGAAGAAGAAAGCCGCGTGTGGGAAAGACTGGGCCGGCGGTGGCGGTGTGGACACAAAAGACACAAAGGACGAAAGCGACGAGCCCACGCCAGAGCCCATCGCAATTCCTCAACTTCATTTTCTCGGATTCCGAATGCGTTCGATTACTTCTTCCGGGAATCCCGCATTGCGCAGGCCATCCTCGGTCTTGGCCGCTTCGTCGATCAGGTGCAGGAGCGGAATTGTCATCCCCATGTTGGCAAAGCCGCCATCATGGAAGAGATTCTGCATCGTGACCATTCGGGTCAAATCACTGAGCAACGTGACAACGTAGTCTCCGCACTCCGCCGCGGTTGGATTGCCGAGCGGCGAAAGCAGATCGGCATATTCGTACATCTTGTCGAAATCGTCGATGCCGCCGCCTGCGCGTGTCCATGTGGGACCCTGACTCACGGTGTTCACGCGGATGCGCTTCGGCCCTAAGCGCGAGCCGAAACTGCGCCCGATGGATTCGAGCAGCGCTTTGGCGTCCGCCATGTCCGAATATGTTGTGAAGGAACGCTGGGCCGCGACATAACTGAGCGCGACGACGCTCGCGCCATCGGCCAGCGCATTGGCCTCGAGTGCGCCATGGATCAGCCGGTGCAGCGATAGTCCGCTAACGTCGAGCGTCTTGAGGAACCAGTCGTATCTCGAATTCTCATAAGGCTGGCCCTTGCGAATGTTATGCGACATCCCGACCGAGTGGACGATGAAATCGAGTTGACCAAGATTCGCTTTCGCTTCCTCGAAGCACGTTGCAATTTCTTCGCTGTTCGAGACATCGCAGGCGATGAGCGGGGCGTTGCCAAGCTGCTTGGCAAGCTTTGCCGGCGATCCGACGCGCAAGGCGATCGCGACATTACTAATCGCGAGCTGCGCACCTTCGCGGTGCGCGGAGAGGGCGATCTGCCAGCCAAGGCTCGTCTCGTCCAGCGGACCGAATATGATCCCCTTCTTTCCTTCTAATAATCCGTATGATTTCTGCGGCATTTGGTAAAATGGATACCGAATTGGAAGATCGCTCACCCGCCCTAACAGCCTTCTTGCGGTTCGAATTCGTGGATAACCAGCCCGGTGAGGAGCTTTGGGTAAAAATAGGTCGACTTTTGAGGCATAAAGCCGCCTTTTTCGACAATCGCCATTAATTCGTCAGGGTGAACGGCGCGAACGAGGAATGCCATATCCCAATCCGATGAATTTTTCAATTCGTCCAGTTCCTCCGGCGAATGAGGGTAGAGCAGGTTCGTGCGCTGCGCGATTGCCTCGGCAGAGAGCCCAATCGTCTGTCGCAAAATCTCGTGCTCGATCCTGGCAACGGGGAGCATTTCCAGCGTCATATCGCGCTCGTGAGAGGTCTCGTCTCGGAGCAACACAAATTTCGGATCTTCCGGGAACTCCATGAGTGTGATCGCGCGATCATCGCGCTCGAGGGCAGACATTCCTTCCTCTCGCGTCTTCATCGTTACCAAATCGAATCGCTCCTTCAGCGTTTCGAGAAGGCGATACTGATTGAAGTCCGGCGCGTCGTGGAGCAGTCGATGTGTGGGAAGAATCACGGTTCCTTGCGCATGAAGATTCGAGAGGAACATCATCACATATCCCGCTTGCGCACTCTCCAAATGGAGCCGGTGATATTCGAGCGCCGTTTCGTAGCGATGATGTCCGTCTGCGATGATAACGCTTTGGCCACTTACGATTTGTGCAATTTGCGAGGCTGCTACCGGATCATCCAGACGCCACAGCAGATGGCGGATGGTGCCTCCATCGGGCAATTCTTCATCCACATCGGCCAACGCCGGCTGGACCATGGCAACTTCAAGCGTTTGATCGAAGACAAAGCTAGCATCCGAGATGAGACCGAAGATCGGGGAGATATTCGCCTTCGTCGCTTCCATGAGTTGGAAGCGGTCTCGCTTCGGAGCGGCGTGTGTGCGCTCGTGTGGAATGACTTGCTTCGCTTCATAGGGTGAAAGTTTGAGGCGGCCGATGACTCCCGTGCGCGTGACTTCGCCCGTGCCCGGCACATCAAAGATCTGACGATAGATATAATATGCAGGCTTTGACTCACGCCGCAGGATGCCCTCCTGCTTCCACAGCGTCAGCAGATGGTCCGCGCTCGTATAGGGATCAGATTCGCGGCTGAATTCCAATCGCACGACGTTGTGCGCGTCGCGCGCATACAGCGTGTCACGAAATTCGCCGGAGATGACATCGTATGGTGGCGATGTCACATCGGCGACTGTAACGTTTGAGTTGTTGTACCGGGTGCCGATAAATGGCAGAAACTCGGGCATGTAACGAGTTCTAAGTGCGATATCCTAATTCGGTAAGCGACCGTTTGTTGTCGCGCCAATCCGCGCGGGTCTTGACGTGAAGTTCGAGGAAAACAGGATGCGTGAGGAAGTGTTCGATCTCTTTTCTGGCTCGCTCGCCGAGCGTTTTGAGTGCCAGGCCGCCGCGCCCAACCAAGATCGCCTTCTGTCCATCACGCTCGACGATCACATCCGCGCTGACAAACCACTTGCCGCGCTCCCGCTCCTTGAACTCGCGCACATCCACCTCGGTCGAATAGGGAATCTCTTCCTTGTACATTTGGAAAATCACTTCGCGGACGAGTTCGCCGACGAAAAACCGGTCGTTCTGATCGCTGAGTTGCTCGGTATCGAAAAACGGCTGGGCCACCGGAAGATATTTGCGGAGTGTCTTTACAAGCTCCTTGAGGTTCAAACCTTTTGTCGACGAAATGGGGACGATCTCGGTAAACTCAGACATTGTCCCATAATGCTGAAGCACCGGCAGAAGATCGGTCTTCTGCTTTGCGAGATCGATCTTCGAGACGGCAAGGATCATGGGCTTCGTGCCAGCAATCCGCTTGTATTCATCCCAATTGCCAGGAAGCGCACTCTCGAAAGACTTGTGCGACTCAGCAAGTACGAGTATGACATCAGCATCGGCAAACGACCGCTTGACGTCTTCCAACATCGACTTGTGCAGCAGCGTGTTCGGCCGCGGCATAATCCCTGGCGTGTCGAGAAAAACAATCTGCTCCGTTTCGCTTGAAAGAATCCCGAGCACCCGCTTGCGCGTCGTCTGCGGCTTTCGAGAAACGATGGAGAGCTTTGTCCCCAGCAAGGCATTCATCAGCGTGGACTTCCCCGCATTCGGAATGCCCACGATCGCGCAATAACCTGCCTTAAACTCTTGATTAGCCAATTGGAAGTGCCTAACGAATACTACGGCTGTTTCATCCGCTCTTCCGTCCGCCGCTGCATGGCGGCCATCGCTTGTTCCGGCGTCTCCTTTTTGTAGAGTGCCATCGAGACTTCGTCCTCGATGATCGCCTCGACATCGAGCCATTGCGGAATGACGGGTGTCATGCGAGCGTGTTGCAGTTGCTCTGTGAACACGGGGCCCTCACGGCGGTGCAGATAGAACGTGTCCGACTGCGAACGAACGTCTGCCGGGTATTCATTGACCTGACGTGCAAATGCGAGTTCGTTTGAAGGCCGGGTGATGTATTCCAGAAAGATCTCGGCTTCGCGCTTCATAGCGCTGTGATTGTTGATCGCGAGATACTCTCCGCCGGCGAACGACTCGCCAGAATGTCCATCGTTTCCGGGGAAGAGCACCGTGTGCCAATGAAATGGCGCCTTCTCCAAACGGGGCAATAGCCACGATCCGCTAAACCAGATTCCAAGCTTGCCGCGCACGAAGGCATCGTCGAGGTTCTTCTGAGTCTCCATCATTCCATTCTGGAGTTGATCGATGTAGTACCGAAGTGCCTCGATGTTCTGCGACGAGTTCATCGTCGGGTGGCCCGCGCTATCGAACAGATTGCCGCCATTGGACCAGACGTAGGGCAGGAATTTCTTATAGAGGCGGTGCTGATCGGGGCCGTTGACACCGATGCCAGGTGCTCCTGTTCGGTGGATCGCTTCTCCAGAGGATTGCAACGATTGCCAAGTCCAATCGGTCTGATCCGACCGATTGGCCGGATCGCTTGAAGCAGCAAGAAACTCATCATGGATAAATATGACCCGTGTATCCAGCAACCACGGTACAGCATAGTAATGGCCTTGCCACATACATGATGGCAGAGAATACTTCGGGGCATTCGAAAATCGGGCTTCAATCGCGTGGAGGGCGCCGACCCCGGCGCCCTCGCCTGAATTGAGCGGCATCAGCACACCGCTGGAGGAGAATTGCGCCACCCAATCACTTCCAAGCTCCAGCACATCCGGCGCGGTCTCGGAATTGAAGCCGACCATCAGCTTCGTCTTGCCGTCGGACCAGCTTAGCTCGGTGACTTCGACCGGGATCTCGGGATGCTCGCGGTGGAATCCGGCCAGCAGCGTGTCCATGTAAGCCCGCTGCGCCGGCTCCGACCAAAAATGCGAAAAGCGCAGCACGCCGGGCTCGATGCCGCGATTGCAGGCGGTTAGCGCAACCACCATCAATACGACAACGATGTAACGTCGCGAAAGCATTGGAGTTAATCCGCCGGTAACAGTACGACGGCTTTCGATGGCAGAACGATCAACCCTCTGCGTGCCGCTTTCAGGAATTCCATTCCGATCAGAACTTCTTTTCCGTCTGGTTCGATGACCGCTATTCCTGTCACTTGCTCGCTATTTATTACGATCGTTGCACGCACTTCGAGTAAGACGGAGTTCGATCCATCGGCAAATCGTACTGGTTGATATCCCTCAATTTGGCTTCGAAAGAGAGTGATCGCCGCCAACGGCAAACAGAGAAATCCGGTAAAGCCAGTATCGATAATTGCTGTCAGATCTGTTGACGGGGAAGGAGGAATAGATATGCTAATATGCAAGACCGGCGTCCCTTGCTCATCGAACGAACCGCTCCAATCAGGCATGACGCCGCGTTCTCATTCGGATTGAAGCATCGAACCCGATACCAAATGTGGTATAAAACCCTTTTGGCGCTTCTCGACGAGCCTTCGTTCGAGCTTCCTCCTCGGTCCGGCCCGTGAACAGCTTCTCTGAGTTCAAATCGATTACGCAGTACTCTCCCCAGTGATTGCGCTCTAACACAAGACGGTTCTTTTCAAAAATTGCCGTACCCCTCGCAGAAAGCGCTTCGACATCGAAGCCTGCTAATGGAGTATTGGCGTATGGGTTCATGGAATCCTACAACGGTATGCCCTTGAGATAGTTCGTAATTCGTCATTTCGTCGTAAACGAAATGAAGTTAATCAGCGCCGTGATGATGACCATGATGTTCGTGATGATCCCGATCGCCTGAAAAAACACATCGAGCGCGCGGCCGCTGACGATGATCGTGTCGCCCGGAACGAGCAACGGATTCTGCGCCAGATCGCCGTTATCGCGATAGGCTTCGAGGTTGTAGGTCTCGACGCGCTTCTCCTGAGCGGTGTCGGCATGGACAATGCGAATATCGACCAAACGCGCCTGCGCCGAAGGCCCGCCAGCAAAACTCAGCAACTCGACGAGCGAAGTCGAGCCAGGCACGCGGTAATGTCCGGGCGAATTCACATAGCCCCAGAGGTTCACATCGATCTGCACCTCGCCGCCGCGATAGACATCAAAGATGGGCATGTTCGGCGAGGAGGGCTTGAGCGGCTGGCTCGTGCCGGTGCCGACACCCGGCTGACCGGTGGCCGGACGCTGCGCGAACGCCTCGGAAGGATGAAGGATGAGGGATGAGGGATGAAGGAGAATAATCAGCGCGATTATTCGGAAGACTCTTAAGCCTCCTCGAAATATCTTTCTATTGTCCTTAATGTACTCCTTCATCCTTTGTTCATTCCGGTTCATCCGAATTTACGGCAATACTGAGAACGCAGTCCAGCGCGAGGAAGAGCCGCCATTCGGAATGATTCGCTTCACGCGCCAGCGATACTGGCCGTTCGGCACGAGTGCCGGAGCGGTCGGCGGATATTCGACGATGGGCTGGTTCTGAAATTCCTGCAAGAGCGCCGACCACACATACGACCCGCTATCCAAACGCTCGACGATGATCTGAAATGTCCCGCCATCCTCCGGATCTTGCCACGAGAATGTTTGCCCTATTGGCGGCGGCTTAATCGGGCCATTCGGACTCAGCGGGATGACGGGATGGGTATAATGGTATGAAGCCGAAAGATCGACTGGCGTCGGCGTGCTGTATGTCAGCGTGCCGGTCGGGGAGCGATGGTAGGCCTGCAACTGATACCAAAATGTCGCGCCGGGAAAAATTGCTGCCGTGTCCCGATAGGAGGTTGGCAGAGGCTCGATGGTTTGGTCGGTCGTTTCAAGTCGTGCAACGGTGATGGCGCTGTCGGCGAGTAGCCCATCAGATCCGACATTCGCGTCCGTTGCACGGCGCAGGATGTAACCCGTCGTATTGCGAGTCGAGTCGGGTTTCCACTCGATCCAGATCGCATCGATATTGGGATCGACATCCGCATAGATTCCGTGGTCCATGGGATTGGGCGGGACGGAGGTAAGAGCAAACTCGGGTTGTAGCGGCACGATCTGCGGCTCCTGGGGGGATTCGCACCCGGCGAATAGAAGGAACAGTACTGCCCATCGCTTATTCACTCGGCACCTCCTTTTTCAAGAGATTATCGATATCGAACGAGAAGCTTAGCCAGTGCTCGGGTCCGAGCGCCGTGTTGATTGAAAGCGAATAATTCACATCGACTTTCTTTTGCCAATTGAATCCGGCACCGGTTGCAAAAAGTCCCTGGTTGAGCCCCGCTCGAAGAGAGACCTTGCCGTCGTAGGTAATGTCAAGACCGAACCGTGGTTGCCCGACTTCGCCGATCAGGAAATCTGATGAGAAGATCGCGACCGTGTGGAGCAGCGGTACCGGCTGCGCGTATGCGAGCCCGCCATTGATATGCATGGGGATCACCTGCGTTCGCTGCGTGCTCCAGTTCAGTCGAGTGCCGCCGATGTCCGTGATGGAGGTTGCGAGCGAGATGTTCCCGAGTGCGGGTGTCTGCGTGAACTCCGCGACCGAAAAGCGCACCATTGCGCCGGCATCGATCCCAATGCCAGAAGCTGAGCCGAACGTGCCGATGCCTTGATGGATGATCTTGAAATTCACCCCAATGGGAACCTCGATCTGCTGCTTGTAATAGAGCCAACCCCAATCGAGTGTGAAATGATTGTTGCGTGCGATCGACAGCACGAAGGCATCTTCGTTATCGCTGAAATAATCCGGCGAGCCTCCGACGTAGTCACGAACAAGCCGCTGCCGCGTATCCGCCAGCGAATCGGTCAGATCCGGTGTGTGCATGAGATCGCCGACCGAGAGCCGCACCCAATTGGCCGCGAGCGTCACATCTTTCATCGGAAACGTGAAGCCGAGCTGATAGAAATTTGCAAGCGAACTGCCGGGCGTGCCATACTCCGCGGAGTACATGAAGCCGGCGAGGCGGTCTGCTACCAGCGAGACTCCCGCCGGGTTCCAATGAAATGCCGCCTCGTCGTTTGCAATCGCTGTGTATGCACCGCCCATCGCCAGCGCGCGGGAGCCGACCGGGATTTCGAGGAAGGCGCCGGCGTATTTCGAGTCCTGAGCGCGGATCATCGTTGTCATTCCCAGCATGAGGATGACGGCGAAGGCTGTAGTGGCGCGGTTTCCGTGCCTGCGCGCTCCTATTGCCCGAGCGTTTCGGGCAACGTCAAGCGTGGGCGCGGAAACCGCGCCACTACAACTCTCGCTCTGTGATATGTTACCTGAGTCTTGCAAATTTTCCGGTAATTTCCCGGCTGGCGTCGGGCGTCTCGGCGGTGAAACGATAGAAATATACGCCGTTGGCGACCTCATAGCCACTGTCGTCACGGCCATCCCACCAGACTTCGTGATATCCCAAACTCGTCGGCACGCCGGTGCCACCTTTCAGGAATCCGAACGTTCGCGACGGGTCGCTCGAAGGGAATGAGACCGTCCGGATGCGGCGTCCGCTCACGGTGTAGATGTCGAGGCTTACTGAGGTCGCGAAGGCGATGCCGCGAATCTCATACGCGATGAACATATACTCCTTCGTGAACGGATTTGGGAACGAGCCGAGCACGCCGATCGAGAAGCCGTTCGAGACGTGGACGTCCAGTTCTTTCGGCGGCGTATTCATGCGGCCATTGTTATCTGTGGACTGGATCGTGATCTTGTGATTGCCTTCAGAGAGCGACGGTTCCAGACGGAGATTGATGGTTGTCGTCGTTCGTCCTGAATCGAGCATTACAAAGTTCGCAGGTTGATTGTCAATCTTGATAATCGTTTTACCCGGTGTGATATCCATGCCGTTTGCGTCTTGCGCGATTGCATGAATATGCGGCTGAGGCGGCACTTCACCGTTTTGTGAGAAGATCTGTCCCTCGACAGTAATATCGACTACCGGGTCTTTTGTGTCGGAATTGTATGCAACCGCGAACGTCCCAAGATTTCGAAGCCTTGCCGTGAGCGTATTGCCGTTCGCAGTGGTCGAAAGTTTTGTCCAGAGCTTCGAACGGTCGTCCTGACGATAGATGTAGAGCGTTGAAAGCGGGTGCCCGCCAAGCGAATCGACGCGCAACATGAGTGTGGAGTTGGAATCCGCGAGTGGAATCGCACCCAAGGAATCGCTCACCACGCGAACACCAAAATAGCGCTGGCCTTTGCTTGTATAAAGCGGGAGGAAGTGGATGTCGGGCTGTGCCGTTATGGCGGGTGTATATTGCCGGTTGACTCGAACGACATCGGCGTTCATGCTGCCTTCTGTGTTCGCGGTCATGGTCAGCACGATCTCGTCAGAGTTGAAATGCGCCGTTGCTCCTGTTGCCCGTTGATAGGCTACCGCGCCCGGTGCATAGGGCATTGCGAGTGTCGTGTCGTTCGTGCGGAGGCTGTCGCGAAGATTGAACGGACTGCTCCCGGCATCGGGACTGATTGCGAGCGCATACAGTGCCGAGTCCACGCTGGCAATGTTGACTGGAATTGTTAGGAGCGTATCCGCATGCGCGGCAAGTCCGGAGAGAATAGTGCTGCCAACCGCTTGCGGCGTGCCGGATCGCTCGTCCAGTAGCGAAACTGTGGCAGAGCTAATTGGGGAAGCGCCCCAATTATAGACGCGCTCCTGCCAGACGAGTCCGTTCTTCGTCGCGACATATCTTCCGGTGAGCGTGCGATGATACGCGTCCTTCATGACCGACGGATCGGCAGCGGCCCCAACAATAATCACAGAGGTATCTGAAATGACGGAGCCTGATGATGTTGTGAGGACGATCTTCCCAACGACCTTGTCGCCAGCGTTGAGTTGACTTCCAGCGATGGTTGCATGATAGCGATCTCCAGCCAGTGTCATCGGCTGTGTCATCGTGCGAGCGCTGACTTGACCTCCCGCATTCTGAGAATAGATGGTCAGAGAATCAACGACACTCACGATCGCTTGGGGTGTCTGGATCGCCGCGCTGAAATCGAGTTGCGAGCCAACGGGCAGTGGCCGTGGCTCGAAATCAAGTTCGGTGATTCGAGAGTCGGTAATCGTCACGTCTTCGCTCGTTGCGGCATAGCGGTTATCCAAATTGTCGGAGATGGTAACGCGGTAAGCAGCATGCGGGATTGTGATGTTCGGGACATTATCGGTTGTGGAGAAAGTCCCATTCGAGACAGGGATACCCGTGATGACATGTGGCGGCGAGAGCGGACTCATTTTGTTATCTACAAGTTCGATGCTTGCCGTCCCAGAGGAAATTGTTGTACTGCCTGCGAGATGCGCGGTGCCACCCATCGGAAGTATTCGGGAGCCAAGTGTTAGCGACACATGATCGCTCGGCGGATGGGGCGCGGCAAGCGGATCGCCGAGGAAATGATAGCAATACATCAGCGTGGGCGGAATGAGATCGCCTACGTCGGCTCGCAAAAGATACTCGATCTTCCCGTCATTGATTCGCTCGGCAATCGAGCCGCCAACCGAATCGAACAAGTGTGGCACAATGGCTTCCGCGAGATGCTCGTCGTTTTGCTCCCATCCGAAACTTGTCGTACCCATACAGGCGATCGAGCCAGCGCTCGGGGTATTTTGGAGCGAGTTGAGAATGCCGACCGAAGGCCCATCATAGCCAGCCGTGAAGCACGTCATGCTCAGGATGACCGGATAGTGCGCCGTATTATGGAAGCGCGGCATATCTGAATTGTCCAACACTGGGCGGCCCGTGCTGTCGAGCGGATCGTCCCATATCGCATTGCCGCCGTGGCCGAAATATCCGACGAAAGAAAGGCCACCGTTCACGTTGTTTACAAGTGTTTGATCCGTGCTGCGATAGGGCGATGCGAAGGTGGTCGATTGCCGCAGCACACTGATGCGGCTCGGCAAGGCCCGCTGGATAAGTCCGTCAATATCGGTATCGAAACTTCCGCCCGCGCCCACGAAGAGCGCTTTGTTTTTCCAGTCGCCCGGCGTTGCGCGATCGGCTTCATAATCTTTCAGCTTCGCAAGATATGCTGCGTCTCCGTTGATGTCCGGTGTCGCCAGCCGGCCAATGAGAATGTCCGGCACAAGATCGTCGCCATCGAGCATCGCGTACCACGCATCGGCGGCAACATCGCCTTCGAGATAGCCTTGAATGTAGGGGGCGGGCACTTGGTCCGGCGGGAAATAGGGCTTCGGATCGTCATTGCCTTCGTGCGTCACGCCCACAAGCAGAACGTTCTTCGGCGGGTCCTGCCACTTGTTATAGGCATAGCTGAGAAATGCCTTGATCGCATTGGGCGAGCGAGCGCCAAAATTAAACTCGTCGTAGATATTTGCAACATCGACGATCTTCGTCGAGACCCGGTTCGTGCTTGCGCGGTAATCTGCCAAGTCTTGCAGAGGCACACGCGCTCCGCCGTGTCCTTTCGGGAGATGGTCGTGGTTGGTAATAATGAGATACTCGCCGGAATTCGCCGGAGCGTTCAGTCCTGCGAAATCATCCTTGGCATACCGATTGGGTTTGAGTTTGCCGGCTTCGGTGACCGCGAGGAATTCATCGGCATCGCTCGCGACATTCAGTTGCAAGATCGCCTTGGTGCTCCGAGGCTGGCCGGGATTCGAGGTGATGACGACGTTTGAAATTTTGGAAACACCTTTGCGGTAGATCGAGATATCTGTGCTCCCAAAATTCTGCAAGGTGAATTGATAGAGCGCGGAAGCCGCGTGATGTGGCGCATGAAATGTGAGTGCGTCCTGATACGCGTAATAGAGGCGGTCGTAGCCGATCTCGATCCAGTTGATCGCGAACCGGCAACCTTGTACGCTGGTCTGCTTGCGCTGTGCAAAGGTGATGGCAATCGGTGAGACCGTGCCGCTCGTGTCAAGCACCGGACCGCCGAGGAGTTGCGCCGTCGGCTGTCCCGAAGAGAGCTGTGACGCCGTGTCGGTCGAGAGGAACTTCAGTGTTTGACTGTCCCATGTTCCGTGCAGGACATCGCGATTGTTGACCGAGACCGACGCCACGTCCTCACTATCAACACTGGGCAGTTCGATGCCTTTGGGGTCGGTCGCACCCGGATCAAAATGTGAAATGCCGTGAAGCGCCATGCGGATTGAAATTGGACGGTTTTGCCGCACATCCGCGAAGGGGACTAAAGTCT
>JADGPZ010000195.1 GCA_017882165.1 Candidatus Kapaibacterium sp. | reverse complement strand
TTCTTCACGCCCGGTTTGGTCTGGGTGGAGATGTGCTTGAACCGTACAAGGTCATTATCAACCGTTGGCTTTGGCCTGACGTGCTCAAGAGTCAGTCCACGTCAGTTTCCGCGGCCAAGAAGGCGATTGCAGATTACAATAGGGCTACCGGGCAGCCTGAAGGACTGGCCGAGCTGATGGTGTTCTATTGCGAATGCGCGGCAGGATTCAGCGGCTCTGTCGGCTATGAAGATGGAGTCTACTTCGATGCTCTGATGAGCATGTTCGAGCAGGCGCTAAAGTTATCGGTTACCCTGCCGGTTGATCAGCGTGATGTCTTGCTTGACCGCCTCGATGATGTCCGCCGCATCAGCAATGACTTTGGCTACGGGCTTGGTGATGGCATGAACATGCTCTTCGCCAAGCATGGAGTTGATGGTTGAGCACGATCGAATCGAGGTCTCCGTAATCCATGAAAGCCATACGGAAAACTGACAAATGAAACTTGGTCGCAACCATCCCTGCTCTTGCGGTAGCGGCAAGAAATATAAGCACTGCTGTCTCAATGCAGTATCTGTTCAGGCAGCCGCGCCCGCTGATCTTACCTGGCGCAGGCTGCGTTCGCTGCTCGATGGTTACGCGACCGAAATGCTGCGCTTTATCGCTGAAGCCTACGGCCCATTGGCGGTACATGAGGCTTGGAATGAGTTCATGTGCGATGACGGTCTCGAATTTGATCCCGATACGTCGCTCATGCAATTGTTCATGCCATGGTTCTTCCATTGTTGGTCACCAGATCCCATTGCTACCATGGTTGGGGAAAAGTCTCTGCACAACGTGATCCCGACCGCAGCATATCTGTCGAGCAAAGGGCGTCGGCTCGACCCGCTTCTCCGGCGCTATCTCGAATCGCTTTTGTCCGCTCCGTTTACGTTCTTCGAAGTGTTGGCATGCGATCCCGGAACTGGGATGACCTTGCGCGATGTCATGACGCAGGAGGAGCACGCAGTTACCGAGCACGGCGCGTCGCAGGGGGTGCAGCCTGGCGACTTGTTGTTCGGGCAACTGGCGTCGGTAGACCGATTGACGATGCTCGAAGCGGGTAATGGCTTTGCCATTCCCCCGATGGAGAAAGCGCCGATCATCGAGCTGCGCGCTCAGATCGCGTCAGCGCACCCGGTGATCACCCATCAAGTCCTGCGGGACTGGGATTTCGAGTTGCTCGACCTGTTTCACGAAATCGCTGATCGCCTCTATAATCCGCGGCTGCCGACGCTGCAGAACACGGACGGCGACCCGCTTTCGCTGCACAAGATCGTATTCGACCTCAATGTCGTACCACAGGACGCTTTCGATGCGTTGAAGCACCTCGCGCTGGACGAACCTGACGAAGAACTACTCGCGGATTCCACACGCGATTCCGAGGACAAGCTGACATGCGTGCGTTTCTCCTGGAAGAAGCGCGGCAACAAGAAGCACACCGGATGGGACAATACCGTGCTCGGTTGGATCGAGATCGACGGTAAGCGCCTCATAGCAGAGGTCAACTCGGAGGCGCGCGCTAACGCAATACGCAAGAAGATCGAGACCGCGCTCGGTAAGGGCGTTCGTTATCGTGCGAGCGAGATACAATCGGCGGAGAGGATGTTAGCCGACTTGCGGACAACAGGCGGCATACGCGATGGCGCTGCCTCCGAGGAGAGCGATCGCCTCGCCGAAATTCCTGAGGTGCGCGCAAAAATTTCCGAAATGATGGCGGCACACTGGGAGCACTGGGTGGATCAGCCGCTCCCCATTCTGGGAAACCGCACGCCGATGGAAGCCGTCAAGGATCCGGATGGGCGGGAGATTGTCGAGTCGCTCGTCATTCAGGGAGAGCGGTTCGGCCGCAAACCGACTGCGGCAACGGATGAGGATGTGTTCCGGCGGTTGCGCAAGAGGCTTGGTCTCACAGGAAGCCGAAGCAATTCGACAACGGGGTCTTCTACAAGCAGGTGAACAACCGAGTGTGGATCGGCGACGTCGTGCATATGTGATAGGGTTATTCGATCGTGCGTCACGAACACACAGTTGAGTGCAAGGGTCGCGCTGATGAAGAATGGGCTACAGTACGATCCTCTTGAGGCACCCGAGCCTTCGCGATCACTTCGTGCCACGTGTTGGTCGGAAGCTGGCTGGTGATGAGTGTCGAGCTCCGGCCGTAACGATCCTCGACGATATCCATCAGATCGCGCCGCTGATTGGCGGTGAGCCGGTCCGGACCCCATCTGATCGAGATGGCGCCATCGTTGGGTAATGCATAAGTAGCGACACGAAAATTCGGCGAAAAGAATTGCGCTATACTTCATTTTCCGCGAACGATGACGTCAGACGACATGCCAAATCCGGTCGTGTCCACATAATCTGAAGAGCCTTCGCCAACATCGGATGGAGCGATATCCAACGATGAGGTATCAATCAATTTTTCCCAAGCGCAAAGGATCGCATATTTCTGCGGTAGACTTTGCTCCCAATCGTAGTGCTCGTCCGTGGTGTCACGGGTGCGGCCTTCGCTATGATCGAGGATAAGCTTCGTGTCGGCTTTGCTGAAGCCGAGCCGTCGGACGTGTGTCGTAAACCAGCCGCGAAACGAGTGCGGGCTAAAGTGTTGCGTTTTGTGGAGGGGGCGGCCTGGCTTTTGCAGTTCGGCCAGGGCGGCATTCAAGAGCCTTTCCGACAAGTGTCCGTCGCCAGTATCGCTGGCGCGGCGTAACCGAAGTTGCGGAAATAGATATGGATTATCCGGCCGGGTCAGGGCGAGCGCGGTTCGCACGATCTGTTGCGCTGACGGCGGCAACGGAATGACGTGCGGATGGCGGCGAACTTCGCCGGCACGGTTGCGGCCAACTTTGAGGATTCCGGGGTGAATCCACCACACCACGCCGTAAGTGTGGTGCGGCCTAAAACTCGACTTCATCGCGCTCACCGCAGTCAGGCGTCTTTGAACGGTACGAAACGCGAGCTGAAGGGCGAAGCGTGCGGAAGGCGGCGTTACGCCGCCAAGTTCTTTATCCAGGAGCTGCAGGTTTTCCGCAGACAGCTCCTCTTCAGCTTCGGCGTTGCCGTAGGACTCGGCGGCTGTGATCGCATCGGCCAACATGGCCGGCCGATCCTTTACGGATGTGGCAACGTCCTTGGCTGGATTGGTTTTGAGTCCGCTATCGTGCTGCTCGACGAGCCAAGCGAAGAGCGCCTTCAGCGTCCTCATTGTTAGTTTCGATTGTGCGACCTTGCCGCGAGCGCGGATCGAATCCCGAATGCGGCGAATGTCGTCCGATGTGATCTCAGTGATGATCTTGCCTTTCAGGCCGGCGAGATCGACAAGACCGGAAGCACTGCGATACGTCCGCGTCGTATCGGGGCGATTATCGGCGCGGCAGGCATCCAAAAACTTCATGCGTGCCTGATCCCAGTCCCAGACCTTGCCGGTGCGATGCGCCGCGCGGGCCTCGGCGGCGGCAACGGTTGGCGCGTGCATCAGCGACTCGAACAGGGGGGCCGGATCACTCCCTTCGCGCAGCAATGCCTTGGCGCGTTCGGCGGCGGCGCGAACGATATCGGGATCAGGAAGCGCCACGATCGAACCAATGGTGAAGTAGAACTGCTTGCCCTTCACGCGACAGCGGAGCGTCCATTTGGCGTTGCGCTTGCGGACGCGGACGAGAAGGCCGGCAACCACGGTATCGGCGATCTCGTGATCGGCATCCTCGCCGTTCTGCACCATGCGCGCGATCCGCGCCAAGGTGGTTTGGGTGATTTTGGTGGTTTGCCGCTGCACGATGTTTCCCGGAGGGAGGTTCCCAGATTGCTAACTCGACCCTAGCCGAGGTCTGGCTTTTAGTACACTATTGGGAACCTGCAAAAAATGTTGACGAGCCCAGAAGGGCTCTGGCCGGGTCAACAAATTGGTCGCGGTGTTTAACGGATAAATGCATGAATTCATAAACTTAGAATGAAGCGACGATAGCAAATCCGGGCCTTCTAAACGTTTGTAATTTTATTGCGCAGCTAACTCTCAATCAGCGGGTCCCAGGTTCGAGCCCTGGTGCGCCCACCATAGGTTGCGGTGGCCGCACCAAAAACAACGTTTAAAACATCGGGTCTTACAAGATCTTTGGATTTCTTCTTTTTAAAAACACAACCAATAGGATATGCCGGCCGTAGCTTGGTCACATCTAGGTCACTTAAAGGGTCTAGTTTTTCAGCCATCCCGTTAGCTCACCCAACCCGAATTTGTCTGTTGGGTGCCGGCGGCGCGGGGCGGCGGCGATGGGTAGTAAACCCGCGTTTACTGCCGGTCGCGTATCTCAATTTAGCTCACCACTAACTCACCACTATCTCAACCTGACTTACGAAATCGGAAGCTGCCGAGGGCACAGCGCGTCGCTCGATCGACTGTGTCTATGCACTGAAATGTCCGGGCGCCGCCCCTGGCGATGCGCGAAATTCACAGACCATGTGATGGGAAGTAAAAGGGCAATCACTTCCGATTCAGCGTCGGCGTCCATGAAGGCAAACTTCAGCAACCGCGCCGATAACATTGAATCCGCAGAACAATTCGTTCTTTTGCTGGCGAGTAAAAAATCCAGTTTATGAGCCCGGTGGAATTGTTCTTGCCCGTGAAATCGGCCTCTGGGGCTACGCGGGGCGACAAGCATGGAGGCAGCGGTGCCGGGAAAACCGTACCTTCGGTTCGAAACTCATTCCCTCCGCCACCATCCCGTGGCGAACGGCTCTCTGTGGCGATTTTGCCGCGAGAAAACGCGCGGAATTTGCAGCATCTTGAGACCGACCTCTGCACCTTGAAACGCGGCCAACTCCCAAAACCGCTCTCTAGTGCGCCCCTTTCTCTGGAGCTCTGTACTTTCGCTTGGAGATACGGTTTCGAGACGCCCTTTAAAACAGGTGTTTTTTGAAGCGTCGGCTGACGTCGAGTTCGAGATAAACTCGCTCGACCGAGGCGGACTTCGTTCGTTGCGGTCACGGAATACAAAAATCTGCCTGAACGCGAAACTGCGCATGGGTTTTTCGAGGGTCGCGATGAGCACGATTCAAGCGCGCAATCTGGTTGTGTTTGGGTAAGTTCCGATAAGCAGTATTATCGGTGGCAATTCCAAAGTCGCTATTGAGTTATCGGTGCGGATTTTCCTAAGCCGGCACGATCATCTTGCCGATAGGCCAGAGCGCTATTCCAGCAAGTT
>JADGPZ010000194.1 GCA_017882165.1 Candidatus Kapaibacterium sp. | reverse complement strand
CGATCGCGCGAACATCACAATCAATGTCCATGTCGATTGCTGTCCGCCCACGAAGGGCAAGTGTGACGATGGAAGCAATCAACCGGGTACGACGGGTGGCAGGCCCGCACACACAACAGGAACATCCGACGGCTCGGTGAAGGGTGGCGCCGGTGCCCCCGGCGCCGTATTCAAAATTCCGAGGCGCCCACCGAACGTCTGGCCCGGCACGCGCACGCAATTGGCTACTTGTCCGATCCTATTTATCCGAGCAAAGCCCGGTGACATGGGCGCACGCCCGGTCGTCGGGACCTTTTGGGAGAGTCCCGACATCTTTATCGAGCCGGGAGTCGCGCCGTCGGCGTCGCCCGCAATGCCAACGACGCTCGGCGGCGTAGCAAAAGCAAATGCGGATAACACCGTATACGCGCACGTCTGGAATCTCGGGCAAGCCCCAGCCATCCAGGCCCTCGTCGAGTTCTACTGGTTCAATCCCTCGTTGGGATTCAAGGAAGGCGAACAAAATCTCATCGGATTCGCCATGGTCGATCTCGCGGGCCGTGGAAGCTCGGGATCGCACAAAGTCGTGAAGTGCCCGGCGAGTTGGAAGGCAACGTATGAGAACGGAGGACACGAGTGTCTGGTCGTCCGCGTGAGTCAATTGCCCAGTGACCCACTGTCGAGTCCGGCATGGGACGCCTGCCAGAACCGGCATATCGGGCAGCGCAACATTCACGTCATGACTGCCGCCGAAGCCGCAGCGCTCCCAACCATAGGAATCAATGTCGGGCCACTCTTCGGACAACCCGCTCAGGTTGCGGTTGTGCGCGCGGACACCGGGACCATGCCGTGGCTCCATCTCGCGACTAATAGCCGGACCTTGCTACCCGGAACGGGCGCACCAACCGGCGACGTCGGAATCTCACCGCCGATACCAGTTGGCGGCGGACTTCCAAATCTCGGAGCTGTTCCGAATGCGCGCGGCGCGGGACTCATCGGCGATGGGCACGGCGTGACTGGTGACGGCATGCAGGTCGGCTTTGTCACAACTGATGGAAATCCAGGAAATGGGAATGCCCATGTCTACCGGGTGAGCGGATCGCAAAATGGCCAAACATTCGGAGGATATACCGTCGTGATCCTGGGAGGATAACGCTCGTCCATTCCTTCGTAACGTATGTGAGATGGGGAATCTTCACCCCCGATTCCCCGTCTAACCGGCGCATGTCGCTCGACCGCTACGCCGTTCTCAGGATTCCGGATTACCGCTCGTTTCAGATCTTCCGGTTTCTGCTGACGCTGGGTTTGCAGATTCAGGTCGTGGTCGTCGGCTGGCATGTCTATGCGCTGACGCACGATCCGCTCGCGTTGGGCCTCACCGGACTCGCCGAGGCGATCCCCGCCATCGGCTTCTCGATCTACGGCGGGTACGTCGCCGATCGGCACTCGCGCAAACGCATCACGATCTGGTCCATCATTGTGATGGCGCTGGCGGCGCTCATGCTGTGCTACCTCTCGACGACGACCGGGTGGTTCGCCGCATACGGCGCATGGCCAATCTACGCCACGATTTTTCTCGGCGGGATTCCACATGGCTTCCTCACGCCGGCCGCGACCAGCTTCGGCACGCAGCTCGTCCCGAAGCATCTCTACGCGAACGCGGCAACATGGAACAGCACAACGTGGCAAACAGCAGCGATCATCGGTCCCGCCATTGGCGGCGTGATGTATGGCTTTGCCGGAGTGACGGCCTCGTATGCAAGTGTGGCCGTGCTGCTCGTCGCCGCGCTGTTTGCAATCGCGCGCGTTCAGGCGCCGCACAACCAGAATCAGCTTCGCGGCGAGCCGGTGATCGAAAGCGTGAAGGCCGGCTTCCGGTTTGTCTTCAGCACTCCCCTACTACTCAGCGCGATTTCGCTCGATCTGTTTGCAGTGCTGTTTGGCGGAGCCGTCTCGCTGCTGCCGGTCTTCGCAAGCGATGTGCTGCATGTCGGTCCCGAAGCCTACGGCATGATGCGCGCCGCGCCCTCGATCGGTGCAGTGCTGATGGCCGGCATCCTGATCGCGCGGCCAATCGGGAATAACTTCGGCAAGAGTCTACTCTTCTCCGTTGCGGGTTTCGGCGTCGCGATCATCGTCTTCGGACTCTCGCGCAATTTCTATCTCTCCGTTGCGATGCTTGTCCTCAGCGGCGCGCTCGATAACGTCAGCGTCGTGGCGCGCTTTACAATCCTGCAATCGCTTACGCCGGACTCGATGCGCGGCCGCGTCTCGGCGATCAACTCGATGTTCATCGGTTCTTCGAACGAGATCGGCGGCTTCGAGTCAGGACTTGCCGCGAAGCTGATGGGCCTTGTGCCCTCGGTCGTCTTTGGTGGACTCATGACGATCGGCGTCGTGCTCGGCACGGCAATGCTTGTGCCGCAACTTGGGCGGATGAAGAAGTCGGATATCGTTCACGCGGAGGTCTGAGCCGGGATTTCAAACTCGATTGTACTGTGGAGTTTTACTCCACAGCCCGCTCCCACATTGCGAAATGTGTGGAGTAAAACTCCACACTACACGGCTCGCCGATCTTCTGGTAATCCTGACATCTGAGCAGCCTGGACAGCAAGTACATCACAGCGCTCGTTCTCGGTATCGCCGGCGTGGCCGCGTGTCCATCGGAATTCCACATTGTGGTCGTTCGTGAGCGGCAGCAATCGCTGCCAGAGATCGATATTCAGGACCGGCGATTTATCCGCCTTGCGCCACCCCTTCTTTTGCCACGACACAAGCCAGCCTTTGTTGAACGCGTTGACTACATATTGCGAATCAGTATAGAGTGTAACGTCGCACGGCTTTTTGAGAGCTTCGAGCGCAGCAATGACGCCGCGCAGTTCCATCCGGTTGTTCGTGGTGTTACGAAATCCCTCCGAAAGTTCTCGTCGGCGGCCTTCGCTGTCCATCATCACAACGCCGTATCCCCCTGGCCCCGGATTCCCGGAGCAGGCGCCGTCGGTGTAGATGGTGATGTGAGGTTTGCGGGTCATGCGGCGCGTGCGAGTGTAATCTGCATGATCTCCGGCGGGCAATTAATGCGAATCGGAAGTCCGACGACCCCGATGCCGCGCGAGACGTACATCTGTGTCTGCGATTTCGATTCGCGAGGAAGATAAATTCCTTCGACGAAGTTAGATGCAATCGTGCTGAACGCCATGACGGTCGAGCCGATACGTCCCAGCACGATCTGTCCGCCGTGTGTGTGGCCACTCAACATGAGGCCAACATTCGTCTTTGCGAACGCCTCGAAGTGATATGGCTTGTGGCACATGAGGATGGATGCCGCATTCTCCGGCACGTCGCGATAGGCCGCCTCGATGTGGCCCGCCGCGTGACCTTCGACGTAGCTCGCGACATCCTTGGCGTCATCATCATCGACTCCAATGAGATAGAGCGGTTGGCCGTCAATTGTGAGCCGCGCATTATCATTGCGAAGCAGCTTCATGTTAATGTCCTCAACGGCGCGGCTCACATCATCCACGCCGGCATAATAATCGTGATTGCCGGTGCAAGCATAGACGCCCATCGGTGCGCGAAGTTCTGACATCGCTTCGAGCAGCGGCGGAAGCTCGCTCGTATGCGATGTGACAAAATCGCCCGGCATCAGGATCAGGTCGCTCTTCAGGTCGTTCGCAATCTTCACGACGCGCTTGAGATCCTCCAGATCCATGAACGGGCCAGAGTGAATATCGCTGAGGAATGTGATCGTCTTCCCTTCCCAAGCGGGTGGAAGGTTTGGAAGCCGGAATGTTCGGTGAGTGACTTCGATCTCGTTGCGGTCCAGAATACCGCGCGTGCAACTGGCCAGCGCGATCCCGCTCACACCGAGAATGCTCGTGTGCAAAAATGCGCGGCGCGTAATGCTGTGCTTGGCACCCTCGGTGGGTGCCGCTTCAATAATCTCTTCGTTCCTATTCATATCTTCCATACTCATTCCGCAGCAACCTCCAATGGCGAATCATAATCAACGTTATCACTTTCCAAGTCTCGTTTCTCGCTGGCTGATCGGATTCGCTCGCGGAGTCGAACCGTGCCGAAGGCTCCCGTCCTGCGCCACAGTGCGAAAGGGGTCAGGATCACCGCCCACATCAAAAGAATGGCTTGCCAGACCAAGAAGGGATAGAGCAGCCAGGTGGTCGCGGCCATCAGCGCGGGTGACATCGCCCCCCGGAAATAGAGATAAAGGAATGGCGCATCCATCACCATGAACAAATTGCGACCGATGCGAGCCAGGTTCGCACCTGACTTTGGGTAATCCCGCAGCAGCACGCGCTTCAACTCCCCATAGACAAACCGGTGCACGAGCACCGATACGATGAGAACGGAAAGATAGGCAATGACCTGAGCGGCTTTGGATGGCATACCAGAAGTGCTAAGTGCTAAAGTGCTGATTATGGTTTCTTGCGGAGCCGGTCTTGGCATGAAATCCTGTTCAGCGATGTTGGCCTACTCATCATGATCGAAGAGGAGCACAGAGAATCGCCTCACCCCAAACCCCTCTCCCCGCTGGGAGAAGGGCTTCATACTCCCCTCTCCCGGCAGGGAGAGGGATCGAGGCTCGCGCCCACGCTCGCGCCTACGCTCCCCTACTATCGACGCCGTTGGGCCATTGTGGCGGCCAGCGCCGTCGTCGCATTCGTTCTGTTTGTGGTGCTGCTCGATACTGTCATCATGCCGCTCTATGTCAAGAGCGGTGCGGTCGCTACGGTCCCGCCAACCGTTGGTATGAAAAAGGAAGCGGCCATCGCGCGACTCAAAGCGGCAGGCTACGAGCCGGTCGAGTACGAAGTCCGATTCGACGACAAGGCGCCGGAAGGCATGATCGTCCGCCAAACACCGGATGGCGGCGAGGAGACGAAGCCGGGACGCAAAGTGTACCTCGTCATCTCTGGCGGCAAGGAGATGGCGATTGCGCCAGACCTGCGCGGCAAGTCGCTCCGCGATGCGAAGATGGCGCTGCTCAAGGCGAACATGTCGCTGAGTAATGTGAGCTATGCCTATTCCGATAGCGCGACGAACGGCACGGTATTCCAGCAATCACCCGCGCCCGGCGCACGAAGCACGACGAGCGCGCCCGTCAGCGTCGTTGTATCCGAAGGACCACTGCTGGGCCGCGTGCCGGTACCCGATCTCAAGAACCTCCAACTCGCGGCGGCGCTCGAAAAGCTGAAGAGCGTACAGCTTGAAGTCGGCAAGGTCAATTACCAGAATGG
>JADGPZ010000017.1 GCA_017882165.1 Candidatus Kapaibacterium sp. | reverse complement strand
CGTCAGGGTCGGCGCGCACATCGGCATCGACGCCGCGGTCAAGCTGCTGCGCCCGGGGCCGGCGCGCGCGGTCGCCATGCTCGCGGCGGCGCTGTGCATCGCCTATGCGCTCATCGTCGCGGTCGGCGGCTGGCAGTACGTGAAGAAGATGTACGAAGTCGCCTTCGTCCAAAGCGACCAGTCAAAGGAAGTTTTGCAGGCGGCATCGACGCTCCAAACATTCTCTGTCGCAGCAAAAGCAGGAGAGGCGCCCGTGCAAGTTATTCCTGGCACGAGCGGTACTCTCGACGTTCAAGTTCATAACACCACCGGCGAAGACCTGACCTTTACAGCTTCCTACAAGTCGATCGTTGGCAATGATTGGGGCGTGACACTGACCGGGCCGGGAGCGACTTCGATTCCTGTCGTGAACACACAATTTGGCGACATTCAGCTTTCGATCACCCCAGGAACAAGCGCCTACACATCTGGCATCCTCGCCGTTTCCACGATAACTGGACGAGGCGATACCGTCACGACGAACTACGTTGTAAAATTCATCTCGCCAAGTACGAAGATCGCTTTCGTCGATGTCAGCGGCGACTCGGCAAGCTCGGTCACGCCGCTCAAAACGTTGACAGCGATGAAGCTCCGTTATGTACCGCTCACGGACGTTGAGGCAGCATCGGCAGCGGCGTGGTCCGCGGCACAGTTTCCCACAATTATTATCGAGGCCAACAAATGGATCGTTACCGGCGCGAATAAGGCGGCGGTTGCCTCTTACTTGCAGAGTGGGGGGCATCTTCTTGTTCATGGCGGTGAGATCGCGTATGGGCTCGCCGATCCGAGTTCGACACCGGCGGATCAGGACCCGACCTGGCTTGCTTCTGTGCTGCATGCGACATACGTCAAGGATAGCGCGGGACCATTCACGGTGCATGGAGTTTCCGGTGATGTCGTGAGCAATACGTTTGCGGCACCGACAGTGAATATCAATGCCGCCAGAGTGGACGCGCAGAATCAACCGGACCAGATTACTGCCACGAATGGGGCCATCCCGATATTCTACTATGGTGCCGGGACAGCGCAGGTTGCGGGAATACGGTGGGACGATGGCAATGCAAAATTGGTGTATCTCGCATTTGGTTTGCAGAATCTTGCCGCGAACACGCGTCAGGCAATCACGACCGCCGCGCTCAATTGGTTCGGCGTTCAGGCCGGTGTGGCATCCGCGCAATCGAATGCGCTCGCAATTGGCAATAGCTACCCCAACCCGTTCACATCTTCGACAACGATTCCGTACTCTCTGTCTCGCTCGGAAACAGTGCGGATCAGTATCGTCGATGCGCGTGGCGCTGAAGTCGCGACGCTCGTCGATGGATTTGAGTCGATCGGAGACCACACAGCTTCTTTTGATGCGAGCCATCTGACTCGTGGCACATACTTCTGTGTCATTCACACGTCAGAAGGCTCGGCCATGCGCCCACTCACGATCGAATAGGGGCCAGAACCACGATTACGCGGATGATGCGGATTCTCAGGATTGACAAATAATATACTCAACTTGAATACTCGACCTGAGAACTCATACTCAATTCGAACATTCAGCTTGGACACTCAGACGCAACTTAAAAACTCAATCCTGAGAATCCGCATCATCTGCGTAATCGTGGTCAGGTGGTTTTTAGTACCTTGCTTTCCATTACCGAGAACACAGCGATAATCGCGAACAGCACGTATGCCACGGCGCATGCGTAGCCCATCGTGTCTGCCGATTCGAAGGCATTGGAATAGACCTGATAGACGAGCGTCGTGGTCTTGCCAAGTGGGCCGCCGCGTGTCATGACATAAATCTCAGTGAAGACCTGAAAGCTCTTGATCGTATTCAGCACGAGCGCGAAAAGTAGCGTGGGCTTGATTAGCGGAAGCGTGACAGTGAAGAACTGCTTCCACTTGGATGTCCCTTCGAGTTCGGCGACCTCGTAGTAATCCTGCGAGACTCCTTGCATCGCGGCGAGGAACAGGACAGCGTAGTAGCCGATCGAAATCCAAATGTCCATTACCATGATGGCCGGCAGTGCCAGAGGTGGCTCCAGCAGCCAGCCGCGATCGGGTCCGTGAATACCGGACATTTTCAAGAGTGTATTAATGTACCCGCCGGAAGAATAGAGGTTCGTGAAGATGAGCGCAATCACAACCAGCGAGGTAATGCTCGGCAGAAAAAACACCGAGCGATACAAGTGTTGGAGACGCTCGACGCGGACCAGCAACGCTGCGAAAAAGAGCGCGAAGAACATCGTGAACGGGATCGTCCCGATGACGAAGACCGCCGTGTTCCACAGCGCCTGCCAGAAGAGTGGATCGTGCAGGAGCTTTGCATAATTGTCAAGCCCGATCCAGACCATCCGATTGGTCAGGGTGTAATACTTTGTGAGCGAGAGATAAAGCGCGTAGAAAAGTGGGTAGGCCCAGAACACCAGAAGGGTCAGAACCCAAGGTGAGAGGAGAAGCCACGTTTCTCTGGTTGTGCGAGCGGTTCTCATACGAAGTGTTCGGCTACGAACAGATCGGGAGCGAATTGCTTCAGCGCCACATACAGCCGGCATAGCGGCAATCCGACGACGTTGTAGTAATCGCCGTCGATGTGTCGCACGAAGACAGCTCCAAAGTCTTCCTGGATGCCGTATGCACCGGCCTTGTCCATCGGCGAGCCAGACGCGACGTAGGAGCGAATCTCTTGGTCCGACAGCGGACGAAACGTGACATCGGTTGACTCAGTAAATGACTCTTCGCGCTTCGTGTGAGCGTCCACCAGTGCGACGCCGGTATAAACCGTATGGGTCTGCCCGCTCAACATCTGAAGCATCCGCACGGCGTCCTCGGCATCAACAGGCTTGTTGAGGACGGTCCCGTCCAGCACGACGGTCGTATCGGCCCCGAGGATGACACAGGGTTTATCCGACTGTTCAGCAACATGGCGCGCCTTGTGGAGCGCAAGCAACCGGACATTTTCCGAGGCAATCCGCTCAGGATCGAACGCTTCGACGAGATCCGCCGGCTGAATCTGAATGTCACGAATGCCCAGCAAACGCACGAGCGCGGCTCGGCGGGGCGATTGCGAGGCAAGAATCAATGTGCGTGGTGATCGTGTGCGATCCATGTAGCACAAAGATACGATTCAGAATCGGAGTGCTTCCTCTTCGTCCTCTTCCTCGGAAGACGTGGGGCGGGTGAATATCGAGCCGATCATGTCGCGATAGGTCACTTCCGGACGGCCAAACTCCTCCTCCTTGGCAAGCTTCGAGTGCTGGTGCAGGCCATCCAGAACAAACTCCATCGCGCTGGCAAGCTCAAAGCGATTCGCTTCGGCGATCTTCATGTGCTGGACGGTCAGTTCGCGGAGACGAGGGACGCGAGAAAGCTCCCGGAAGTAGTCGTCGAACTTCATCGTATCCGAGAGATTCGTGATGTTGCCTTCGGCGAACCATCGGAGCACGGGCTCGTACTCGCTCTCTTTCTTCGGAGCGGATTGTGCTTGCTGTTGAGCGTACCGTTCTTGTTTTGGCTTTGAACGTTCGCGGGCCAGGGGATCGGGGAAATACTTTTTGAAAATCTCCTTAACCGCTTTGCCGACGAGCGCGCGAGCAACCTTCGCCATACCTTCCTGCTCACCTTCGAATACAAGCTCGACTTTGCCGGTCACACCAGCGGTGACAAAAGCAAGATCGGTAATGCGTGGTAAGATAATCGTGTCCCCATTCATAATCGAGCGCCGTTCGGCGTTCGAAATGAGCGTCTCCATCGCGCTTGTCGAAAGCCGAGCTGAGACGCCCGACTTCTGGTCGATAAACTCCGACTTCCGGGCTTCGAACGCAATCTGCTCGATGATCTCCTTGAAATAGCGCGGGATCGCGACGCCTTCCTCGCCAATGCGCGCGGTCCACGCCTCCTGCTCGGTGATGGCAATCGCAGTCTCCATCGAGAGCGGATAGTGCGTCATGATCTGCGAGGCGATGCGATCCTTGAGCGGCGTGATGATGTTGCCGCGATTGGTGTAGTCTTCCGGGTTCGCGGTAAAGACCATCATCACGTCGAGTGGAATGCGGATGTTAAAGCCGCGAATCTGGATGTCCCGCTCTTCGAGCAGATTGAACAGCCCAACCTGTATGCGCGGCTGAAGATCGGGTAGCTCATTAATCGTGAAGATGCCACGATTGGTGCGAGGAATAATTCCAAAGTGGATCGCGCCCTCGTGCGAATAGTGCAAACGTTGATGCGCGGCCTTCAGCGGGTCGATGTCGCCGATCATGTCGGCAATCGTCACGTCCGGCGTGGCGAGCTTCTCGCCGTATCGCTCCGAACGGTGCAGCCATTCGATCGGCGTTTCATCGCCCATCTCGCGGACGAGTTGCACTGCGTAGTAGGAGAGAGGGTGGTACGGATTATCGTTGATCTCGCTCCCTTTGACGATTGGAGTCCACTCATCCAGCAAGTCAATCAGCAGTCGCGCGATGCGAGTCTTGGCCTGCCCGCGCAGTCCAAGCAAGATCACGTCGTGCCGCGCGAGGATCGCATTGACGAGTTGCGGCAAAACCGTATCCTCATAGCCCAGAATGCCTGGGAATAGGCGTTCGCGCCGCCGCAGCTTATCGATCAGGTTGCGGCGCAGTTCTTCCTTGACCGGGAGGACTTCGTAGCCGGAGGCACGGAGCGTACCGAGAGTGGAGGGTTTATTCATCCTGAAATTGTGTTGAGTAAATATAGCGACTGAACTTCAACATTACGATCGAACCAACGAATTCCATCCATTCGCCATCGCCCACGATGACGCCTTCCATTCTGATTCTGCGTCTCAGCTCGCTGGGCGACGTCGTTCTGACGACGCCGCTCATCGCGGCGTTGCGGGAGCGGTACCCTGAGTGCCGGATTGACATGGTGGTGGCAGCGGAGTATGAATCTCTGGTGCCAGTTATGTCAGGACTGACGAGAGTTCATATTTTCGACAGACGGAGTGGACTTAGCGGACTGCGTGGACTTCGACGCGAGTTGCGGCCAGAGCAGTATGACTACGTTCTTGACCTGCACAATGTGCCGCGCACACGCATTCTTCGGCGGGGGCTGGGGCGGCAGGTTTCGGTCATCAACAAGCGGACGTTCCGGCGATGGTTGCTGGTGCGCTTCAAGATCGACATGCTGAAGCGTGCGCCAGACATTATCGGACGCTACTTTGAAACGGCGAAATCACTTGGCATATCCGATAATGGGAGTGCACCTCATCTCGCGGTGCTTCCGAGCAACGATTCGAAAAAGATCGCAATTGCACCGGGTGCGCGCCATTGGAATAAGCGCTGGCCGGCTGAGTACTTCCGAGAGGTTGCAAAGACTCTGATCGAACGGGGCTGGGAGGTTGTGTTTTTTGGCTCCGAGGCGGAGCGAGGGCTGATCGACGAAATCTGTTCGGTGCTGCCTTCGGGCTATACGTCAGTTATAGGTGAACCAGATTTGGCGCTCGTTGCCCGGTCGCTCGCGAACTGCGAGATTGTCATTACGAACGATTCGGGGCTTATGCACCTGGCTTCGGCGGTGGGCACCCCAGTCGTTGCTTTATTCGGGCCGACTGTTCGGCAGTTCGGCTTCGCGCCGCGAGCAGCGCCCGCGATGCATCCCAAATCTGTTGTGTTAGAAGTCGAGGGCCTTAATTGCCGGCCATGCACCGCGATCGGTTCGGATCACTGTCCAGAGAAGCACTTTCGTTGCATGAAGGAGATCACGCCGCAGCGTGTGCTCGAGTCGATTGGGATTATTGCTTCAAGTGTGTCGCAAGAAACGAGAGCGTAAGTGCCCAGGCATGGCGCGCGGCATTGGCATTGTAAGCCGGGCGCGCGTCGCAGAAGAACGCATGGTTCGCATCTGAAACCTCCACGTTGATGAAAGGCTTTCCCGCCTCCGTCATCGCGGTGGTGACAGCGCTACGGTGTTCCGGTGTGATGTGTTGATCCAATCCACCCCAGAAGAAGAGCATCGGGCCATGCTGATCGGGCACACGATGGAGCAAGCCCTGAGCGATACCGCCGCCATAGAATGATACGGCCGCCTTGAGTGGAAGCTCCGCGTTCGCGATGAATGAGACCCGGCCTCCCATACAGAATCCGATCGAGCCGATGTGTTCGGTGTCGCATTGCGCATCCTTCAGGAGCCAGTCGTATGCCGCGTGAACATCCTCGGCAATGGCTTCGGGCGTGATGGCCTGGAAGTGCGGGGCGATGGAGGGAAAATCGGCGTAGTCGCCGGTGAATCCCATCGGTGCGGTGCGATGAAACAGCTCCGGCGCAATGGCAAGATAGCCCTGCTGCGCAAAGCGCCTCGTGACATCCTTAATGTGATCGTTCACGCCGAAGGCCTCCTGGAACACGATGAGTCCAGGCGCCCGGCCTGTTTCCGGTCGCGCAACAAAGGCGCCCATGTCGCAGCCAGCGACCACGCTTGGCCCGCCAGACTTGAGGATGATTGATTCAGATGTGATGGTCATCGTGATATTAGGGTTGGCTTCTTCGGCGTAGATACTCCGCCTCTAACGCTTCAAGTTGCTGCTTCGTGTTCACACCGCTGACCTCGACCGGATCATTCGTCACCATGACGGCAAGACTCCCAACGCCATACTTCTCTTTGAGAAGCTGGAAGGCATCCGTTAAGTAGTACTCGCCCTGAGCATTCTTGCGACCGATATGGGGGAGTACTTCGCGTAGTGCGCGAGCATCGAAGACGTAGATTCCACTATTGATCTCGCAGATTTGGCGCTCCTCGTCGCTCGCATCTTTATGCTCGACGATGCGGTCAAGGTCACCGGCGTCGTTTCGCACGATGCGTCCGTACCCGGTGGGGTCGTCCATCCGGACGGCAAGCACCGTTGCCTTGGCTTGCTTCTCCCGATGCATTGCGAGAAGAGCATTCACGCTCTTAGCGCTTAGGAGTGGCACGTCACCGGAAAGGATCAGGACATCACCCTCGAAACCAGCGAGTTGCTCCTCGGCTTGCATGACGGCATGGCCGGTGCCGAGTTGCTCGGACTGGACTGCAAATTTAACGAGCGGACAACTATCGGCAACGTAAGCCGAAACTTGTTCGCGGCCGTAGCCAATAATGCAAACCGTAACCTGTGCGCGGAGTGACGCGCAAAGGCGTAACACATGGCCGATCAACGGCAAGCTGGCGATCTCATAGAGAACTTTCGGCTTTGCAGGATCTTGCATCCGCTTACCCTGACCTGCGGCCATCACGACAATGGCAAGATGCTTGGCAGCAAGGAGCTTGGCAGGGGAGTCGGGCAAACCAGAAATCACAGGAGCAGGCGTGGCAACAGGATGATCGATCATCCGCGAATCAATTCACCATCGTAAAAGCTTCAATGCCGTTCGTTATCTTCTTGATTTTGTTGGACTTATCGACTTGTACAACGGTCGGATGATGGAACCGAAGCTCAGGAGAATCTTCGTACTCACCGTAGGAGATGATGATGATCTCATCGCCAATCGCACCGCGCCGGGCAGCGGCTCCATTCAGGCAAACAACGCCCGAGCGCGCCGGACCTTCGATGAGGTACGTCTCGAAGCGCTCGCCATTATTGTTGTTGACGATCGTAATCTTCTCGTATGGCAGCATATCGGCAGCACGCATCAACTCGCTGTCGAGCGTGAGCGAACCTTCATAATAAAGCTCCGCCTGCGTGACCGTCGCACGGTGGACCTTCGATTTGAACATGATACGCTTCATTGTGCTGTCCTATTCGACTATGATGTTGTCAATAAGTCGTGTTTCGCCAATTCTTGCGGCAATCACAAGGGTTGGTGGGTAACTTTGCAAGTCAATAGATTCAAACGAGTCAATCGGCTGAAATGTTTCTGAATCAACCAAAGCGATGTAGTCCAGTCTGCCTTGCGGCGCGTGTTTTTCGAAGGTTGTCATCCCGTTGCGAACGGCAGCGCTGATCTCTTTGGCCGCGCGCAATGTCTCCGAGGTCGCTTCGAGCGTTTTCCACAGAGCGACAGCTTCTTTTCGATCGTTGTGGCTGAGATACCGATTGCGCGAGCTGAGCGCCAGCCCATCCGATTCACGCGAAGTCGGTCCGACAACGATCTCAACCGGAACATGCAAGTCTCTGACCATCTTTCGGATCACGGCGACTTGCTGTGCGTCCTTCTGCCCGAAGAACGCAAGATCGGGTTGAACGATGTTGAAAAGACCCGCGACGACAGTCGCAACACCATCGAAATGTCCCGGGCGGATCGCTCCCTCAAACGTCCTTCCGATCAGCCCGACCTTGATGGAAGTTGAATGCCCCTCGGGATAAATCTCTGTTGCATCCGGCAGGAACAAGAAATCGACATTGGCGTTGATAAGAAGGCTCTCATCCGAATCCAGCGTTCTCGGATACTTTGAAAAATCCTCGTTCGGGCCGAACTGCGTTGGATTGACAAAAATGCTGACGACGGTCACGTCGGTCTGCTGCTTCGAAAGCCGGACAAGCGAAAGATGGCCTTCGTGCAACGCACCCATCGTGGGAACGAAGCCAATCTGCTTCCCTTGACTTCGCGCGAGGCCAAGCGCGCTTCGAAGCTCGGCGACGGTTTCGATTGTCCTCATAATATGCGCTTTCCCATGCTGCTTGCGATGAGACCGACCGCAAACTCCGCGCTCGCATTGCGAACGTCGAGAATCGGATTCACCTCAGCCACTTCCATCGAGGACATCACGCCGGTGTCGGCAATAGCTTCCATAATCAGATGTGCCTCCCGGTAGGTGAGACCGCCCGGTATCGGCGTGCCCACGCCGGAGGCAACACTTGGATCGACCGAATCGAGATCGAAGCTGACGTGGATATGATCGGCCCGATCGCGCAGCATGGCGATCGCTTTCGTCACGATTTGGTGGACGCCGCCCTTATCCAGATCGGCCATGGTGTAGGCTTCGATGCCCAATTTGTGGATCAGGTCGCGCTCGCCGGGATCAATGGAGCGGAGTCCAATATAGACCAGCTCTTTGGCATCCAGCTTCGGGTAGTCTCCGCCAATGCCGGTCAGCTCGGGTGCGCCCATGCCAAGGGAGACTGCGACAGGCATCCCGTGGATGTTGCCGCTTGGGGAAGTGCCTGGCACATTGATATCCGAATGGGCATCAATCCAGATTACGCCGAGCCGCTTCCCACTCTTGCGGCAGTGCGCGGCAAGCCCGGCGATGGTGCCGATTGCCATGGAGTGATCGCCGCCGAGCACCAGAGGAAACTCACCTAAATTCAGTGCGTCCTCAACTTCTTTGGCAAGGGCGGTGCAAGCGCGCGCAATTTCAGGAAGGTAGGGAAGCTTGACGTCCTCGATCTCCTGAACCTCCGCCGTCTGAATCTCAATATCACCGGCGTCGTGTACATGGTATCCCAGCTCGCGGAGTTTCTGGTTCACGCCGGCAATTCGGAGCGCGGATGGTCCCATATCCACGCCGCGTCGGCCGGCACCCAAATCCATGGGGAAGCCGATGATACGGACGGTGTGCGTTGTGCTGCTCATAGGAGCGGAGGAAGCGGTTGATTGGCTCAAGTTAGGCCAGGTGATTGAGCACCCGCGCCACCGTTGCTTTAAGCTCTTTACGGTGTGAGATAAGATCTATAAACCCATGCTCCTGAACGAATTCCGAGCGTTGGAATCCGGGAGGGAGCTTCTTGCGGATGGTCTGTTCGACGACCCGCGGACCCGCGAAAGCGATCAGTGCTTTCGGCTCAGCGATATTCACATCGCCGAGCATCGCGAAGCTGGCTGTGACACCGCCCGTTGTCGGGTCAGTCAGGATCGAAATGTATGGGATACGTGCTGCGGCGAGTTGGGCCAGTTTGGAGCTCGTCTTAGCAAGCTGCATGAGTGAGATCGCCGCTTCCTGCATCCTCGCGCCGCCGGAACTGGAGATCATGATGTAGGGCCGGCGGTCGGCGATGGCGCGGTCGATTGCTCGTGAAAATTTCTCGCCGACGACAGACCCCATCGAGCCGCCGATATAGGAGAAGTCCATCACGCCGAGCACGACCGGCCTTGACTCGATCGTGCCGATGGCGACGCGCATCGCCTCGTTCAGGTGGGTCTTGCGGTGGGCATCGATGACGCGGGCCGTGTAGGCCTTGGAGTCCTTGAAGTTCAGCGGATCGGCGGGAAGCAGATTCGCCGCGATTTCCTCCTCCATGCCCGCATCCAGTAGGATTTTGAAGTACTCTTCGCTGCCGATGCGGAAGTGCTTGTCGCACTTCGGGCAGGTGAAGAGGTTTTCCTCGATCATCTTCTGATAGAGGATCTCCTTGCACTCGGAACACTTCGCCCAGACGCCATCCGGCATCGTATCGCGCGCGGCACCGCCTTCGCCCGGCTTGTCGCGGGTTTCGATGTTCTGCTTCGATCGGGTAAACCAGGCCATGGTGGTGAGATATTTGAGCGACGTGCCTAACGAAATTATCCCCGCCTGAGTGCGGCAGGCCGAAGCAGACAGAAAACCAGTCTCGTGCCCGACGAAAATGAACCAACGACGAGCTACACGGTTTCCATATCCACTGGTCAAGGCGCGCATCGCGGAGAACGCCGAGCGGGAAAAGAAGCGGCGGGGGTGAGGAACGGCCCGCTATTCAAAGGAGCGGTGAAGGTGGCAAATGAAGAAGTTCAGTGTCGAAGCACCTTTGTAACACGCGCATCCAGTGGCAATACGCCACTCAGAAACTTCTGGCGAACGAAGTAGCCAATTGCCGGTGCGTACCAATAAAGAGTGGCAACATGTATTAGTCCACTAGGTCCCCCCGAAGCATCGCCGGAATCCATGATCTTAACGACTGAGTACAGAATTGAATCTATCGTGACGGTATCCTCACCGAGATACATCGCAGTATCACGCAGCACAAAACTACCGAGAGAATCAGGAACACTTTCGAAGTTAGTAATAAACGAGTTCTTAGTCACGATAGGGTAGCGAACCCATTTTGCAGGGAAGACCAAATTACGACCGTTCGAAGTGCCCCTGAATTCAGACTGATAAAACTCGATGTTCCCGTTCGACTCATAGCAAATGGGACCATTGATAAGCGCAGTAGTGCCTCGGGCCCGAGTAGAAATCACTTTCCGTCTGCCTTCTTCCCACAATTGTGAGGAAGTTACTACGATGCTGCCCGTATCCGTTCTGTTTCCAATAGTTGTTACCACGACAAGGGAGTCACCGATGGACATCCGGTGATAGCTGCTCGAACATCCAAGTGCCGTGATGATGACGATTACAATGAATGGCCCTATATTGAGACGATTGCGCATGACGTTCGAACGGAGGTCAACGCCTGAAGATGCCCCGGTCAGGTTGAATAGCAGCGGGAAGTCAAGCAGGGTCACCATGCCGAGGAGGCGCAGATGAGTACCACTGATTTGAGACAGGTGCTTGGCCCGTGAGTTATGATGTGGAATGGAGTTTCCCCTGCAGGGAGGGTCGGGGAAGCAGGCGCTTCCCCGCACACAGGCATGTGTCACGTGTGCCGGGAAGGGCCTCCTTCCCGGCGGCATCGGGTTGGTGTTGCCCCTGCCGGGGCTGAAAATGGCAAAAGGCACCCATTTCGCAAGGAATTCTATTTTTATACACGTTTTGTTGTAACTATTTGTTCTTTCGGGTGTCTTATATATGGGGTGTTAATGGGCACCTGTGGCTTAAAGAAACAAAGGGCGAAATTATGAACGAATACATCAAGGGCGCATACCGGGAATTCACGCTGGACTCGATCTTTTCGGAGGATGTCCAGGTACCGGATAACAAGATTATTTGGAAGTCGCGGAATCTGTTGCCGGACGGTCGTCCGGATCCGGAGAACGAAGAGCTGATCCAGATCGCGCAGAACGGGATCAATGTCGTCTCCTCGCGGGATGTGAGGCGGAACGTCCGAACATCGTTGCGTATCGGTCTCGACCTTGCGGCGAGCGGTCTGCGGGTGCTTTACGTCAATAGCTATGCGGGGATTGGGCTGCTACGGGAGAGCCTGCAATCAGAGCTTGACAAATCGGAGCAGCGGCCGGAGACGAAGAACTTTCATATTCTCGACTGCAAGATGGGAATGTGGAGTGAGTGCGCGGGGATGGTACGGCAGATGCTCTACTCGTCAAAATGGGATACTCCTAAGCAGGAGTATCACTATGACTCGAAGATCGACGTTCTGATCCTGAACTCATTCGAGTTCTCGGGAATGTACTACTACGACAAGCGGTCGATCGGGATGTGCATCAACGATTGGGTGAGCAACGTCCCTCTGACGACCATTGTCTTCACGCAAGAGACTCACCCTCTGATGAGTGCCGGTATCCCGCTGCGCGGTCCGATCGGTCTGCTGACGCTGACCGCATTAACCGTTTCCAGACTGGAAGAGCCGAAAACCATCGCACCGAAAGCGAAAGGCACGCTGCCAGTTCATGAACTCCAAACAAAAACAGACAACAAAATAATATATACTAATCAGTTGCCGGAAGAAACGACTTGTCCTTGGGATGAGGAAGACGACGAGCCGAAGTCGTACGATGGGCCTTATGACGAGGAAGGAAGGCAAATCCGGTATGCGTGGGAGGGGACGCTGTCGCCGGAGAACCCGAATCCTCCGGAGTGGCCGATCAACCAGCCGGCTGCACGGCCGCCGGAGCGGACGATGTGGCGGCCATGAAGCAAATGTGCCCCAACGGTGTCATCCTGAGCGCAACGAAGTGGAGCGAAGAATCGCCGGAGGGAAGCCATTGGACTTCGTGCGAGCGATCCTTCACTCCGCTCCGCTCCGTTCAGGATGACGTAAGTGAGAATGAGGCACTACGGAGCGATAGGACAATGGGTTGCAGGAAGACAGGGCGCTGTGAGTTATCCACATTCCGGAAAGAGGGCTTGGTTCAGGGCAATTTTGGGTGTATAATATCGGGAGCCGGGAGCATTCCGGCCATGCCTGTGTTGCTCATGAGAGAGGTTTGCTGAAACAGACAGATGAGCATGTTCGACGATTTCGAAGGCTTCCCATATGAGGGCGAGGACGATTTCCAAGGCGATTCGAGCGGCAACGCGGGATCGCGCGAGGAAGCATCGTCGGCCGCTGAGCGCCGTCGAAAATATTTCGAGGAAGAGCTGAAGCGTTATCGCGAAGAGAAGCGGCGCAAGCTTTCGAGCGATGCCGGTCACGATGATGACGTGAGCGAATCGGCTGAACGTCCCACCCGGCAATTCCTCCATCCCGATATTCTGGAAGAGTTGGTAGACTACTGCGTCGAGAACGAGAAGTTCGATGAGGCGCTGGACTTCGTGCTGCTGCTTACGGAGCGCGCGCCATTCAATGGCGATGGCTGGCACCGGCGGGGGATGCTCGAAGCGCACCACGGCAAGTTCGATCAGGCCATTGCGAGCTACGAGCACGCGCTGGCGCTGAACCCGACCGACAACGAGTTGCTGATCAACTACGGTATCGCGCTCGATGCGATCGGCCGCACGCGCGAAGCGCTGGAAATCTTCGACCGGACACTTTCAACCGATCCGACGAACGACGAGGCGCTCTTCAACAAAGGCATTTGCTTCGAGAAGGCCGAGCGATTCGCGGAAGCCATCGCGATTTTCCTATATCTGAAGGATACGAAGGATCTTGCGAAGGACGCTTGGTATGAGCTTGGCTTCTGCTACGACTCGACGGGCGACTATGAGAAGTCGGTCCAGGCCTACGAGAGCCACCTCGATCTCGATCCGTTCAATCACAACGGCTGGTACAATCACGGGATCATCCTCAACCAGATGGGGATGTATCACAAGGCGATCGAGAGCTACGAGATGGCGCTGGCGATCAAAGACGATTTTGCTTCTGCGTGGTACAATCTTGGGAATGCCTTCGCGAACATCAGCAAGCTGAACGATGCGATCGAGTCGTACAAGGAGTGCCTGAAGTATGACGCGGAGGATGTCAACGCCTGGCACAATTTGGCCAATGCCTACGAAGAGCAACGCCGGTGGCGCGACGCGATCCGCTGCTTCTCGCAGGCGTTGAAGTACGATCCGAAGCACGCCGAGAGTTTCTTTGGTCGCGGCTCGTGCTACGACGCGCTGGACCAGCATGTGAAGGCGCTCGAGGACTACGACTCGGCGCTTTCGATCAACAACAAATATTCGGAACTGTGGTACGCGAAGGCCGACGCGCTGTTCAATCTTGGGCGTCATGAAGAGGCGATCCTTGCGTACCGGATGGTCCTCGAACTGGCGCCGAAGGACTTCGAGGCGTGGTTCGATTATGCAGAGACGCTCGTCGAGACGCGGCGCTTCGGCGAGGCGATGAACGCCTACGAGACGGCGATTGCATTCGAGCCGGCCTTCCCGGAAGCGCATCTCGGACGAGCGAAGCTGTTCTTCCGTCAGGGCAATACGGATGAGGCGGCGGTCGAGGTGCTGATTACCCTGCGTCTCGATCCCTCGAAGCTTCGGCAATATGAGACGGAGTTTCCTCCTCTGGCTGGCAAGACGACGTTCGACGAGTTGGATCAGATTGTCCGGGCGGAGATCGCGCGGCTGATGCGCGAGAACGATGGCGAGGCAACCCCAGAGGCACTGCCATTCTGAGGGCTGGCGCTCGTTGTCGGCCTCGAAGGAACCCAGCGGGGCTGTTGCTTGTAATGTGACCCGCTTCACAAGCGGTAGATGTTTGAAGGTAGTTTGGCGCGTTCATCTAGCGGCTAGGATACCGCCCTCTCAAGGCGGGTACACGGGTTCGATTCCCGTACGCGCTACAAAAAAAATCCCCGTCTGTTGTGGCGGGGATTTGGAAAACCGGGAACTCGGGTCCTAATGCATTACCGAGATTTTCGTCCGAACGATCTCGCCACCGGAAACACCAATAAGGAAGTAGCTTCCATTCTGTAGTGTTGTCAGATCGAGTGTGGCACTGGTCGCTGCCGGCTGAATGAGGCGGACCGAGCGCCCGAGCTGATCGATCAGTTCCACAGCATCGAGTGCGCGGTTTGCGCCGATCGTGATCGAGCTGCCAGTTGGGTTCGGATAGGCGACAATCGAGAGAGCGTTCACGTCCTCGACTGGTCCGACAGTGACGCGGCCCAGGGAGCGGCGCTCGCCATTTAAGTCGCGCTCGAAGAGCTGGTAGGTCGTGGTGCCCTGGGGTGCGGTTTTGTCAACGATTGCATAGTTTGCACCGCTCGGCGCATTCTTGGCCGAGACACTGCCCGCGAGTGTACTCGATCCTTCACGCTCGACCTCGAAGGCTGCGGCATTCAGCTCGTTGGCGGTCTTCCAGAGGATCGCGACTGCGCCGTTTGCCTCACGAGTTGCAGAGAGCGACGCCAGTTCGACTGGCAGGTAGTTCTGAGCGCCGCTATAAATCAAGCGGAACATCGGCAGCAGGAATCCGCCTTGATCGACATCGGCCTTGTAGGGTATGGTGTAGGCGAGTGTGCCGCCCGGGTAGAGGAAATTGCTGAGTACCTCAGGATGCAGGACACCGAACTGACTGCTGGACCCGCTGGAATCCACGACGGTGTAGTAGGCGAGTCCTTTCGATGCATCGCCGCCAATCGTCTTGGGACCGTAGTTCCAGAGGAAGTGCAACAGGTAGCTGGAGTCTTTGGCAAGCGCGACGGGTGTACTGAACGTGGTGCGAACCCACCCGGGGCTGCTTGGAGTATTCGTAATGTTCTTGTTGATGTTGAGTCCGCCACCAGTAATGGTGAGCGTCCAGTTCGTTGTGGCACCGCCAGCCGTGTAGTACATCGAGATCCCACGAAGCGTGTCATCGCTGACCGGCGAGAACTTGTAGTACCATTCGGAAGGACCGGTCGTCTTGGTGCTCGCGGTGTCAATACCGCCATCATCGAGCGCATAGCTATCGTCGATGTACATCGTCTTGTAGAAGATGTTCGTATCGTTCTTGTTGTAGCTATCGAAGTAGAGTCCTTCGAGCTGCACGATTGCGGTCAGCACGCCGCCCTGTGTGCCATGCAGATCCCAGTTCGGCATCACGAAGACGGAATCGCGAAGGGGGTAGCTGAAATCGAACAAGCGTGTTTTGTCGTAGACCCATCGCCCGAACGCGTCCTTGATCACAAGGCGAATGATGCCTGTACCCAAAGGCACACCATCGCCACGGTTCAAGATGCGAACCTTTGGTACAAGATTGTCTGCAAGATCGCGCGGAATGTGCGTGAAGCTGCCATTGCCGAAATCGACATCAATAGGTTCAAGATCTGTTTTGCCAAGAACCATCGGTTCGACATGAAGCCCGTCGATCACCCAATTATCGGCATCTTCGAGCAGGTTGACCGGAGAAGCGGAGTTGTAGGCTTTGACTCGGATGCGAAGGCGGAAATGGTCACTCAGGAACGTGTTGTCGAGCTTTGACATGAAGACCTGGGGCTTGATGTCGAAGCCACCAGGGATCGTCGTGAGTACCTTCCACGAGGCGTCGGACGGATTCCATTTGGTGCCGGAACTCAGAAGTCCCTCGATAACGAGCGAGTCTCCGAGTGTCGGCAATCCGCCCTGGGCGCCATGTACCTCCATCTCTGGGCCGGAGCGAAGTCGGCTCAGGATACCAGCCTGCGTGCTATCGGTGCTAAGCCCTCGCTGATAACGGAAGCTTACGTAGACCGAACTTCCGGCCTTGCTCACATCAATTGGAGCGGAGATGAGTGTATCACCGCCGGTGCTGATCTGCAGATAGTAGTTTCCGCTGGCATCGAGCCGATTGAGAACAGCAGCACGCGGCCCGGATCCTGTCTTGATGGGTGCGCACGGAACGGTCATGACGCTCGCGGCATCCATCGATTGGGCGCCCACATTCGTCCAGGTGCATGGTGAAATCAACGTGCTGTCGAATTCCTCGCGGAACGGCGATGACACACCATTGAGCACAGAGAAGTATCGTGATGCAGTATTGTTGCCGGCCCACGCATCACTCGCACCGAGTGCATACGTAAATGCAAATGTAATCTTGTAATTACCGCACGGGATGGTAGATGTCAGTGGACCGGTGTAAGTTGTGTTCGTCTGTTGCGCAGCATAGAGGCTATCGTTACGAATAGCCCAGACAGCACCGGTTGCGACATTCGTGATCGTGGTGCGCAAATAGAGTTCAACCGACGTGTCTGCGTAGTTGAGGATCTTGCAGGAGGGTTGGAACGTCGCGCCTGACGCCCCCAATTCGTAATGTTCTTTCGGAGGTGCCTCGATACTGGAGATGAGAAACGCTTCCTTGAGTAAATGTACGAATCTCACTGCGAGTCCGGCGTGAAGGTTGAGCGCGTATGAAGGGTTTGCGCTCGTCGCGTTGTAGTATCCTCTGTGGAGGTAAGTGGCACCCATCAAGCTGCCGGAACTGCTCATGCCAATCGTTGCGACACGTTGGATGATCGACGCGGCTGGCACGCCATTCCACGATCCGTCGAAAGACTTGTATTCGAATGTGATGCTGCTATCGAAAGGATTGAATGCGACTTCGAATGTCGCCCGCACCTGACCGTTGGTCCCTTTAAGCCCGAGATTGTAATACGCTACATAGAAAGTATCCAAGGCGGGTCGAACGTAAATCTTGGTTTGGTTGCTGCCAGAGGTGAGCAACTCCCAATCGGACCATAGCGGCGCGACGAGGTCGGTGCCAATATCAGTAAAATCATCCATCGGGACGTTGACCGGCGAGCTGTCCTTACCCAAAAGGCAGATCGTCCCGTTGGTAGAAATGGATCCACCCGGTACATTGATGGTGACAGGACCAAGGGGAGTCGACACGACATAACTGGAGGGCGGCGGCAGCACGGTGTCCATCGTCATGAAGAAGAGGATCGCCGACGAATCATAGGTCTTGGGAAGGAAGACGGAAGCGTTGTCGTTGTTTGAGAATCCGGTGACTTGATGCCACGGCCACTTGGGACCACGCACCCATGACGTATCGACCCAGTGGTAAGTCGGTTTCAGTGGCGAGTCGTCGTCCGAATCGACAATGAAGAATTCTGATCGCGGGGTGGCTGTCGTCGGATTGCCACGCCGGTACTTCGTCTGACCATGGAGCGACGATACGGTGAGGAACACCAATAAGAATCCTGTAACAAATGCTTTCATTTTATTTCTTATACTATGTGCGATCGACATTCGCGGGTTACCGGTCATTCCCAACGATTTTCCTGCTTTCGAAGGTTGCAATATACTACAAAAATGACCGCGGAGTATCAGAATGTGTCATCTGATTAGGAATGGAGTGCCGGGAAATTGCGTATTTTGGTGGAAATGAGAGCGACTGAAATTTCAGAAGTGGCGTCCGGGGTATACGAATGGGCTCGAGAATCCGGCTTTGCCGGACACGATCCGCATGATTTGTTAAGCGCGCCGATTCTTGCAGAGGTGAGGAATCCGGCGGTTCGGCTGCTTTCACTTCAATTCGGACGCCGCTCTCCGCTCGATCTGAGATCTCTCCTCAAAGTGCCACGAGCAGAGAATCCTAAAGCACTTGCACTATTCCTCACGGGTCTCCTGTGTGCCAAAGAGCGCGTCAGCGTTGAGTGGCAGCAAGGTTCCTCCGCGTTGGCCGAACGACTCATCCGCTCCATACAACCGGCTGGCGGATGGGGGTATCCATTCCCGTGGCAGTCACGTACTCACTTCCTGCCGCCACAAAAGCCGAATATTGTCACGACTGCCTTCGCGGGTATGGCGCTCGTTGAATGGCAGGTACTCGGGAGAACGCCAGACGCCACAGAGTCGATAATGCGCGCTGCGGATTACATGGTCACGAGCATTCCAAGACGGGAGAAGAGCGGGATTGCTTTTGGTTATGCGGAAGGTGATCCCCAGATTGTCTTCAATGCGTCGCTCCTGGGCGCGGAGTTCCTTGCTCGAGCCGGCACATTGCTTGGGCGTGACGAGTACATCGGGCTGGCCCACCAGGCCGCTCAGTTCGTCGCGGAACAACAGCAGCCGGATGGATCGTGGAAGTACGGTCTCGAGGCTTCGCAATCATGGATCGACTCGTTTCATTCAGGATTTGTTGTCGTCTCGCTCAAGGCAATCGCGGAAGCAACCGGCGATCACGCGCTGATCGACTCGGCACTGCGAGGATTTAAATATTACCGCAAGACCTTCATCGAGCCGGACTACGCTGTTCGATATTTCCCACATCGTCGCTATCCGATCGACGCACATGCATTGGGGCAGGCGATGGTGACGCTCACGGCGTTCGGCGATCACCACGCCGCTCGGGGAGTCGCCCAATGGTCCTGCGAGCACATGTTGTCGACGCGAGGATTCTTTTATTATCAACAACACCGGCTGTTCACGAACCGTATTGCATATATGCGCTGGTCGAATGCGTGGATGTTCCGAGGATTATGCGAGGTATTGGCGCATGAGTGACATTCCAACAATCTGGATCGACCTTGAGAACACGCCGCACGTGCCGTTCTTTCTTCCGATCGTCCGCGATCTCGAACGCGCGGGTTGCCATGTGGTAATCACAGCGCGCGACTTTGCGCAAACCCGAGAGCTGGTTATGGCTTCCGGACTCGATGCAACGATCATCGGCCGCGCGTATGGCAATGCGACCCTCCCGAAAGTGGCCGGTATTCTCTGGCGTGCAATCCAGCTTGCATGGCATGTGCGGAAGTACCATCCGGCACTCGCCGTCGGTCACGGTTCTCGAGGACTCGTTCTGGCAGCGAAGCTCCTGCGCATTCCTTCGCTCACGCTTTACGACTACGAAGGCGCATCCGTTCGGCTGTTCAATCGCCTCAGTACTTGGGTCATGACGCCGGAAGTCATTCCATTCGAGACGCTCGCGGCACTTGGGCTGCCACGCGCGAAGCACCGGACATATCCCGGACTCAAGGAGGAAGTGTATGCGAGTGAGTTCAAGCCAACGCTCGATTTCCTTATCCATGAAAAAGAGGGAGGACATAATATTGATCTTTCTAAGATCATCGTCACGTTGCGCCCACCGTCACAATCGGCACACTACCGAAGTAACGAGTCCTTTCAGCTCTTTGATGAAATCATGCGCTTGCTCGTTGCTCGATCTGATGTTGAGATCGTGATCGTACCACGCACCCAGCAGCAACGCACCGAATTGGCTGCGAAGTGGCGAGCGGCCAATAATGTTGTGATTCTAACCGAGGCCATATCCGGACTCGATCTGCTAACAAACTCCGATCTGGTCATTGGCGGTGGCGGAACGGTCAATCGTGAAGCAGCGGCGTTGGGTGTTCCAGTTGTTACGATCTTCAAAGGTCCGGAAGGATCGGTTGATCGGTGGCTGATTTCCGAGGGTCGAATGATAGAGGCTAAGCACGCCTCAGACATTGTGCCGCTGCTAAAGAAACGAGTGGCTGTTGGGGAAAGAGGGAGCACCACCCGGAAGGGAAGGAGTATTATCGTCGAGACAATCCTCCGGTTGGCACATCAAGGGGCTTCGACAAAATCATAACGACTCTTCGTTGCCAGGCGCGACCGCTGCTTCATCTCGGGCGTTCGCCTCGGCCAGTTCCTTCGCGGCCTTGCGCTTCTTTCGCAAGTACCAGAGATACAAGAGAACCGAGGCGGCAATCACTGTGATCGTAATCCCGGCCCGGCTTACCCACTTTTCGACCAGCGGTAAGTTCGTGCCGAACAGATAGCCGATCATCCCGTAAAGTGTCGCCCAGACGATACCACCAAGAACATTGTAAACAAGGAACCGAGGATAGTTGAAGTGGTGCGCTCCAACGAGTACTGCGATCCACGTCCTCGCGACCGAGACGAATCGTCCGAAAAAAACTGCCTTGCCGCCGTGTTTCTTCAGGTAGTTTTGGGCTTGCTGATAGCGGTTATCGGTAAGACCCACAAATTTCCCGTATTTACGAATCAGCTTTCGGCCGCCTTCCCGTCCGATCCAATAGCCGAGGCTATCACCCACGATCGCGCCGCCAGCGGCGCAAGCGATGACGCCAAAGATCGTGATCGAGTCCGAAGACGCAGCGTAAGCCGATGCGATCAGCAGCATCGTCTCACCGGGGAACGGCACGCCCATACTCTCGATCATGATCGCGGAAAAGACGATGATGTAGCCGTAGTTTTCGAGCGCGCCCTGAAGGAAGGTGAGGATACCGTCGAAGAGCTTTGCGTTCTGCGGATGCAGGAGCAAATCCGTGCTCAACAGCCCGTGTCCCACCAATGCGTCGGGTGTCAGAATCATGCGCGCGTGGCCTCGGTCTGCGATCGGGAGGTTTCCAATGGAATCACGAGTCTATTAACGGATGGGCCGGGAGTTGCGTTGCGGGGTACTACCTCCTCCTCCCAAAAGAAAACAATTCCCGAACCAATCGACGAAAAATGTGGTATATTTGAACACTTGAAAAGTGTCTCAATTCGGGATTCGGGGTGTCACCCATGTCTCGGCGTGAGAAGTTTCGCATTTAGTCTTTAAAGCGTCAATCCAAACAAACCGAGCTATGAAACGACTACTACTGTTATTCATCGGAAGCGCTCTCGTGCTGGTCGCGGCGTCCAGCATGGTTCAAGCGCAGGGAAGCAATCCGCGCCGCGTGCTCTTCGAGGAGTTTACCAACACCGGTTGCGGGCCATGCGCTGCTTCGGATCCGATGGTGGAGGAATTTGAAAGCGCAGATTTGAGCAACATTTGCGTTTTGAAGTATCACGTGTCTTGGCCTGATGGCGCGGATCCATTCTATCTTTATACCAAAAGCGTCGAAGGGGCCAATGGCATTGACCCGCGACTCCAGACTTATTACGGCATGAACAGTGTGCCGTACGTACGTTTTTGTGGTGGTCGAGGCTCCAATCCTTATCCCGGAGCTGATTTCAATACGGCAGCCGACATGAAAACTGTCGCCGACTCCGTCAATGCACTCATGTCACCGTACACAATGACTATTACTCAGAGTATTACGGCAGACAGCATCCTTGCGGATGTTACGGTAAATGCGATCGACGCAGTACCCACGCTCGCCGATCTTCGACTCGCGGTCGTTTTTGCCGAGCAGTATAACCCATATCACGGGACGAATAAGCGTCCTTTCTACACAAGCATCGTCCGTAAGGTCGTGCCCGGTCTCGCCGCGACGGGTGCCATCAACATAACCGCGCGGTATCCGGCTTTTTCTTTAGCGATGGGCACCAACAAGACGTACCATTACGCTGCGAAGCTTGGTTCGACTTGGAATCTCTCTCAGATGATGGCGGTGGCGTTTATCCAGAGTGCCGGCACAAAGGAAGTCTTTCAGGCTGCATGGACCGTACCGGATGTTATTGTTACCGGCGACGATCAGAACTTCCTCACATTCCCGATCGACCAATCTTCCGCACCGAATTGGACGGTGACGAACTTGTCAAAAACGACTTCGGTAAAGGTTAAGGCTACGATAGGAGGGGCGATTCCTGCAGGCTGGAATCTCACGGCAACTGGTCTCGATCCTGATGGAACAATCACGCTGGCGCCGTCGGGATCCAAGACCTTGAGCCTGACAGGCGCCGCTGGAGCGACGGCTGTTGGATACGCTGATATCTTGCTCAACGTGATGGATGCGTTCGGCGTCGGAATCACGGCTCGGCAAGCTGGTTTACTTGGCACAGACACGAAGGATCTGGTCGTTGATGCTTCGGGTAATACCGCTCAGGCGAACGATATTGCTTCGAATCTGACTGCGAGTGGTTACAAGGCTGATGCCATGCCGGAAGCACCGCTATATGATGCCAATCAGTTGGCACTAAGCTGGGGCCAATTCGATCACATTCTGTACAATCTTGGACCCCTCGATGGACAGTTGAACAACGCCAATAACATGACGACCTTTGTCGGTGCATATGTTCAAGGTGGTGGTAAACTTCTCTTGAGTGCTACTAACATCGAAGATGATTACTACAAAGCCTATGTCCAACAAGGCAACGATATCTTCCTCACGTCGATGGAGGCGAATCTTGGGCTTGAACCCAAATTGGCTGGTGCTACCAAGTGGACCGCGATCAACGGCATCGCCGGTGATCCGATCTCGAACGGGTTTAACACGACCCTTTCCGGAAGTCTGGCAAAGTATGCGAAACTTGGTTTGGGCGATCCGGCAGCGATGCCTATTTTCTTAAGCAATAAGGGAGACACGATCGGCATCCGTGCCGAACTGGGTAACGGCAAAGTCGTGGTGCTTGGGTTCAGCGTCGATACGGTCGCAAAAGCGGATCGCGTCACGCTGCTTAATCGCATCATGGCCTACTTCGATGGAAGCGCTGCTGTGAATCCATCCAGCACGCCAAGCGGCGTTACGCTTCAGGGCAATTATCCGAATCCGCTCGCCGCATCAACGACGATCAGTTATGTGCTGCCCGACCATCGCTATGTGACGCTTGTCGTCCGCGACATGATGGGCCGCGAAGTGGCGACGCTGGTTGCGCAGAATCAGGAAGCAGGACGGTACGCTGTTCCGTTCGACGCTTCGCACCTTGCAAATGGCACCTACATCTACTCGCTGACAGCGGGCGATGTCAAGGCCGAAGGCAAGATGACCGTGAGCCGATAATCTGAAGACAATTCTTAGAATTAAAAAACCCCGCTTCGGCGGGGTTTTTTGTTGGGATACTTTTTGTGTACCGCTGCAAGCAAAATCCGCTCACTCAAAATCGTGCTCGAAGTAGGGGATGACTCGGTCTCCGCCTGCCAGACGCTCGCTGCCCTTCTGTAAGAGTACCTGTTCAAGCTTTGCAGCGAACTCCTTACTGGCGTCGTAGCCGTAGTGCTTCAGCAGATAGTTGAGCGCGATGACCTCCGCGATGACCGTGATGTTCTTGCCGGTCACAATCGGAAGCTTCACGTGCAACAGTTCGACGCCCAAGATCGAAGCGGTCTTCTCGTCCAATCCGGTTCGCGTGTACTCGCCATCGGATCGCCACTCTTCCAGCTCGACGACAACTTCGACGCGCTTCTGAAACCGAATCGCGCGGATGCCGAACATCTCGCGGACATTGATGAGACCCAGCCCGCGAATCTCCATGAAATGCCGGACAAGATCGGTACCGGCGCCCATCAGGATGTTCTCGCCTTTTTGCGTCACCATCACGACATCATCCGCCACCAGACGGTGGCCGCGCTCGATTAGATCCAGTGCCACCTCGGATTTCCCGATACCGCTCTTGCCAACAAACAAGACGCCGACACCATAGACATCGACGAATGCGCCGTGGATCACCGTCTGCGGATTGAACTGATCTTCGAGATAATCGCTCAGCAGGAATACCGCCTTCGTGGTCTCGAACGGAGTCTCGAAAAGCGGGATCTTCCGCTCGTTGCAAATATCGAGAAGCTCTTGGTCGATGGTGTTGCCGTTCGTCGTAATGATGCATGGGATCGCGAACGACGCCAGTGTCGAGAAGACCTTGATTCGCTCGTCGAGCTTCAGGCTGCGGAGATAGAAGATCTCCGTATTGCCGAAGACCTGAATGCGGTGGTAAGTGAAGAGCCCGACATACCCGGCCAGCGCAAGACCGGGACGGTGCAGGTTCTTCTCTGTGATGAGATTCGGCAACCCATCGGCGCCCGCGACGAGCGTCAGGCGGAAGTGGTCACGCATTGCGTCGTATAGACGCTGCACCGTAATCGAATCTCGCTGGATCGGCTGCGAATTCCGCCAGCCTGCTTTTTGATCGTTCGCCATTGGACACTGAAACCACCGCCCGCGCTATTTCATTGCCAACGCCGGCGAGCGGGGGATGAGAGACTCCAATACGGCCTTAACGCAATAGCATTACCGGCAGCGCCTCCACGCGGCCGTTCATGCGGACGAGGCACTCGTATATCTCATCGGATAAGCCTTCGGGATTCCACGTGAAGGTATGCTCCCCAGCATCCAGCACACCCGAGAATATCCGCGCAACCTCCACGCCCAGCAGATTCACAACCGAGACCTCCGCATGACCGCTCGTCTCCGGTGTGAAGGAGATTGTTGTGGATTGGGAGAAGGGATTGGGGTAGGTGCGAAGTTCGTGCTTCAGTGCGGGCAGTTCCGTCCCTGCGTTTTGAGGGATCAGCTCCGAGAGCGGGCGACGCCAAACACCACTGTCTGCGACGCCTGCAAATATATACGATTGATTCGCAGCGAAGAGAGTGACGAAGCAGTTGGACGACAAACCCGTATTGACAGGAATCCAATTGTTACCGCTATCATTCGAGACGTACACTCCGTCCAGCGTTGCTACGAAGAGATTTGTGCCAATCGCAGTCAAGGCACCGACTAGTGCATACGGCAAATTCAGACCCTTGTTGGCTGCTGTCCAACTCAAGCCATTGTCGGTGGAGCGAAATATGCCAGCCGCATTAAATATATCTGAAGTGCCCAGAAAGAGATTCGTGCCAATCGTCACAAGCGATGATACATTAGTATCGGGAAGATTTTTCAATCTTGTCCAGGTCTTCCCGCTGTCGGTCGAGTGAAAGAGACCAGTCCAACTTTTCACAAAAAGATTGGAGCCGCCAACCACCATAGCAAAGACGTTGGTGTCTGTCAAACCATTATTGACTCCGTTCCAACTTCTCCCCTGATCGGTCGAAAGGTGGACACCACGATTCGACCCAGCGAAGAGGTTCGAGCCCATGACGACTAAGGAAGTAATTCCGGTATTCAACCCGGTCGTATCCGGCTCCCAGTTCATACCATCATCGGACGAATGATAAACGCCATCTTGAGTCCCGGCAAAGATATCGGCACCAATCGCTGCAAAAGCGAGTACGTCAATCCATTCCAAATTTAACCCTGTATTGCACTGCCTCCACGATGCACCATCGTCTTTCGATCGGTACGCGCCAAGTTCGTAGGTCCCGGCAAAAAGTGTCGTGCCGATCTGCGTAAGATTATTTAAATTGCGGGCATACGGGAAGCCTGAATTCGATTCGATCCAACTTCCACCACTATCGGACGAAATGTACATTCCAAAAGTAGTCCCTGCAAAAAGCTGCGATTCGTTCGCGACAAGTGGGTGCGGGAAACTCAACGAGCGTGGGATACCCGGCCAGCCGCTATTGTTCGGCCGCGACCAATGAGCACCATTATCGTTCGTAAGGAAAACTCCATTCCTTCCCTCAGCAAATAAATTCGATCCGATAACTGCCATTGCAAAAATTGTCGAATCGATCGTTCCAGAATTGGTTGTTGTCCAATTTGCTCCGGCATCGGTGGAAACTAAAATACTGGTAAGATTCGGCCATGCGACATTCACGAGTGCAAACACATTGGCCTCCATGAAGGCGAAATCCTGTATCTCTTTTCCTGTCAATCCACCTTTCTCCGCCGACCAGCTATTGCCATCGTCCGTTGAATGAAAAACGTGGGAAGGAGTACTGGTCCCCACATAAAGATTCGAGCCATTCGCAGCAATTACACCGTTGGCGGTGTCGGTTAAACTTATCATGACTACCTTCCAGCTTGTGCCATTGTCAGTCGTGCGAAAAATGCCCTGTCCCGTCGTCGCAAAAAGATGAGTGCCACTGACGGCAAATCGAGCTATCGGACTGTTATCCTGCGGTAAGCCATTGTTAGCATCCCCCCAGGTCAAACCGTTGTCCGTTGAACGGAAGACGCCGTCCGGATAGAGTGAAACAAAGATATTCGGACCACTCGCGGCGAGAGCATAAGCATTACAGAAGGAGTTAGTCGGCAATCCGTTGTTCGATGCTGCCCAAGTCTGACCATTATTCGTCGAACGATAGATGCCATTGTTGGTCGCAACGAATAGATTTGATCCCGAAATTGCGGCGCAGTCTACATAGCTTCCGAATGGTCCATTCGTCGGCACCCACTGCGCACGCAGAGAACCGGCGGGCGCGAAGGCCAGCGCGGCGAAGAGGGAGAATGCGATGAGTCGCTTCGGGATCATGATGCCATGCGATTGGTTTATGCGGCGAGGCGCAGGTCGGCAAAAACCGGGATGCTCCAATCGCTGGTCTGCTCCATCCGCTTGCTGAAAAAGAGGATTTCGAGATTTTCCACGGCGTTCGTCGTCGGGTTCAGGCGAACGACGATTTCATCTTCCAACATCTCCGATTCCTGACCGAGGTAAGGATCGCATTTGTTGATGTAGAGAATGTCGCCGATGCGGTCGTAGTGAAATGTTAGTCGCGAGTCCACAATGTTGTTCCTTTGGGTATTGCCCTAGCAATAAAAGCGGTGATAACCCAGTTTCGTTCGGGCGAAGTAATGACGGCAACGACCACATACTTCCCATCGTAAATAAGCGGTTCCCATTTTGCGAAGACGACCCCGTCAGGGTCTTTGCGAGATTGAATGACAATCGTGGGATCTTCGAGCGCCTTTCGGATGGTCTCTATCATCAGCCCTTGCTCCATCGCTCCAAACTCCGGGTGTCCGTCACGAATATGATTGATACGCTCGGAACTGAGATGCACAACATCACCGAGAAACGGACAATCGAAGATGGGGTCGCTCATTTCGATCGTGGCGTGGATGTCTGAGTATCGCGGATCGGCACGGCCTTGAGCGCGAGTCCGATGAGTTGCTTCGGAAGCATGGCGCTATTCAAAGTGCGCGCCGGGTGTGAGAGTGCCCGGCGGCAGAGGGCAAAACGGAGTGCCGGACTCTTGTTGTGGGCCGGGAAGCGCTGCTTCCCGGTCAACCGGTAGGCAGGGTCGCGGAAGGCCGCCGTAGCGTGCTTCCGCGCACACATTCGAGAGGAGGTGATTTCATGTAACAAAGAACCTCGTCCGGCGTTAATAGTATGTGGGTTTATGGGCACCTATTCTTCCCAAGTGGGAACTGTGTCTCAGGGAAGTTTATTCATGAACTCCGAACATAAATTCAATATCAAAATTATTCGGCAATTGGCGAAAACAAGCTGGATTGGCAGTGTGCAGGCGAAATGAAACAATACACCCTCCCGAACCGTTAGGCGCACACACATCACGACAGGCAAAATCACGTCTCTTGGGTCAGGGGCGTAAGTTATTATTTAGTAATAGTTTAGGGTATGTCAGAGAAGCTACACGCTACATCGAGAGATGATATAAGGAACATCGCCATTATCGCACACGTCGATCATGGCAAAACGACGCTCGTCGATATGATGCTGCGTCAATCGGGCACGTTCCGCTCGAACGAGCATCTGACCGACCGGGTCATGGATTCGAACGATCTCGAACGCGAGAAGGGAATCACGATCATGGCCAAAAACACCTCGGTCCACTGGGGTGGCAAGAAGATCAATATCGTGGACACACCTGGTCACGCGGATTTTGGCGGCGAGGTCGAGCGTATCCTGAAGATGGTCGATGGCGTGCTGCTGCTTGTCGATGCCGCTGAAGGCTGCCTTCCGCAGACGAAGTTTGTGCTCAAGAAGAGCCTCGAACTGCACCTGAAGCCCATCGTGGTCATCAACAAGATCGACCGCAAGGATGCGCGGCCCGAGGAAGTGTTGGACGAAGTGTTCGAGTTATTTATGTCGCTCGGCGCGAGCTACGAGCAGTTGGAATTCCCGATCATCTATGCCGTGGGCAAGAATGGTCTTGCTGGTCTGACGCTCAAAGAGGAGATGACCGATCTGGCGCCACTCTTCCGCATGATCATCGACTGCGTGCCCGCGCCTCCCGGCGAGATCAACGGGCCGTTCCAGATGCTGGTCGCGAATGTCGATTGGTCGGACTATCTTGGCCGGCTTGCCGTAGGTCGTATCTTCCGGGGCACGGTGCGTGAGGGCGATTGGATCACACGCATCCGGCATGATGGCACGATCGAGAAGGCGAAGATTTCCAAGCTCTACACGTTCGAGGGACTGAAGCGAGTCGAGAATGACACGGCTGCGGCTGGCGAGATCGTACAGATCGCCGGACTCGAAGACGTGAAGATCGGCGAGACTGTCACCGATCCCGAGCACGCCGAGGCGCTGCCGATCATCAACGTTGATGAGCCGACGATCTCAATGAACTTCGTCGTCAACGATTCGCCTCTCGCAGGTCGCGAAGGCAAGTTCGTGACGAGCCGCCACATTCGCGAGCGCCTGATGCGCGAGCTGCGAAAGAACATTTCCATTCGTGTTGAAGAGCTTGGTCCGGACACGTTCAAAGTAGCCGCTCGCGGCGAGTTGCAACTGGCCATCATGATCGAGACGATGCGCCGCGAAGGCTATGAGTTTGCCGTTTCGAAGCCGGAGGTTATCCTGCAAATCGTCGATGGCGACACGATGGAGCCAATCGAGGATGTGGTGATCGACGTACCGGAAGAGTATGTGGGCGGAGTCATCGAGGCGCTTGGCATTCGCAAGGGCCAGATGATTAACATGAACACGCTCAACGGTCATGCGAACATCGAGTACCACGTGCCCAGCCGAGGCATGATTGGATTCCGCGGAGAATTCCTGACAATGACGCGCGGAACAGGGCTGCTCAATCAAGTATTCTACGATTACGAGTCGTACAAAGGTCCGATCACTGGCCGCACTCGCGGCGCGCTGATTTCGCTCGATGATGGCGACGCCACCCCGTATGCGATGGAAGGCTTGCAGGAGCGTTCCGTCTTCTTTATTCCGCCGGGAACAAAGTGCTACAAGGGCATGATCGTTGGCGAGAACTCCCGCGAAGACGACATGGTCGTCAACGTGACGAAGAAGAAGCACTTGACGAACATGCGCGCCTCCGGCTCCGATGGCGCGGTTCAGCTCGACACGCCACGCATGATGTCACTCGAACAGCAGATCGAGTGGCTCTCGGACGACGAGTATCTGGAGATCACGCCCGAGTCAGCTCGCTTCCGGAAGAAGATCCTGGATGCGACTGAGCGTCACCGTACGAAGAAGCGCTCGGAGCAGTTGGTAGCGGCGTAGATTCAGTTCTCATTCAATTGAGAATGTCTTGGCTCTGCCAATTTCGCGGTAGTTGGAAGGACGAGCGAGCGGTATCGATCAAGAGTTCGAGGCCTGAGTTCGAAATAGGGCGAAGACTATCGGAGCCATTGATGGTGTCGAATTCCTCCCCGATTGCTAATCCTTGGGAGAATGCGCCAAGCCAATTGGTTGGCGTATACGAGCGAGCAGAGTAAAACACAGCAGCGTGGTTCACAGCCCCGTAGACGATAACCGGACTCGAATCCGGTGTATTGTAATGAGCAATCGGAGAGAGCAACACATATCCAAAACCTCGCATTGTCAACGCACGGCATTGATTCGAGATCGTCTGAGTAATCGTAGAAATCGTGTTTGGCGCTTTCGTGAGAGTAATGGTAAATGAATTGTTGGATTGGTCAATCGTGCCAGTACCGAAGATCCACATCGTGTCATTCCAAATCGCATTGCCGACGACATAGTTTGAACCGCCGCTTGCATCCGGAGCGTAGCAGATAAGTTGCGCATCCGGCGGAAGCGTAATCGGATAATTGAATTTCAAGTGACCGCTAATCGTCAGTGGCCCAATCGGTGCAGTCGGATTGGGACACGTCGGAGAATGGCTGCAACCAACGAAGGCTACAGCAAGCAGGAATATTGCGAGACGGGTTCTAACCATACAGCAGAAATGTTACTTCACAAAAGTACAACATTTTCCGGCCCGTGGCACAAAAACCATTCCCGTAACCGCATCCGGTGAACTATAACTGTGACTGCTGTCCGTCCACAGCGATAATCTTCTCGCACAATCCTGCCAGGGTGGCGAGGTCGCCATCGTTGAGCTTCGATGTGACCTGGCTCTCGAACTCGTGCAGGCTCGGCATGACCGCTTCAATCGAGGTCAGGCCCTTTTCGGTGATGCGGACCCGGACAACCCGGCGGTCCTTGGTCGAGCGCTCCCGCTCGACCAAGCCCTGCGCTTCGAGCGCGTCAATGCGGCGTGTCACGTCTGGCGAACGATCAATCATCCGGCAACTGATTTCGCCCGATGGATGACCCTCAGCACCGGCGCCGCGAAGAATGCGGAGAATGTTGTATTGCTCGCCCGTAAGCCCGGCTTCTGACAGGACACGGTCCATGTTCGTACGTAGCTCGCTGGCCGTGACCATCAGCGCCAACAACGCCTCCTGCGCTGGCGACTCGAACTTGGACATCCTAAGACGACTTTTGAGAATTTCACCCATAGTTGCAACAAACGCTATTGTTTCAACAAGGATTACCACAAAGTTAAAAGCCCTCTCCTCCGTCCGAGGAGAGGGCAAGGGTGAAGGTGCGCGCGAAGAAACTTAGAATTGCAGCGCGTTCGAGAATGGGTCGGCTTTGGCGTCACGAGTGCCGAGCGGGGCGAGACTCCATCGCTTCTCGATAAAGGAGAGGATGCTCACCGTCTCGTATTGCGTATGATCGATATACCCCTTTTTGGCAAACGGCGAGATGATGATCCCAGGGACGCGCAAGCCCGGGCCCCATACATCAATCACCGGCGGCGGCACATGGTCCCAGAAACCGCCATGCTCATCGTAGGTGATGATAACGACGCAGTCATTCCAAACTGGACTCGCTTTGATCTGATTGATGAGACTGACCAAGTGCATCTCGCCAGTCTGAACATCCGCGTATCCGGGATGCTCGTTATTGATGCCAAACGGCTTGACGAAGGAGACGGCCGGGAGATTACCACTCGCTAACGCGGCGGTGAAATCGGTCTCGTCTTTCAGACGTGATTTCTTCAGTGATGAAGTGTCCGATCCGTACTTCGCGAAGTAGTTGAACGGCTGATGATGAAATTGGAACAGACTCGAATCGCCGATGCCTGCCAACATGGCATTCCATCCGCCAGCATACCATGCCCAGGAAACACCTTTTGCGTCCATGCGGTCGCCAATTGTGGGGATTGTCTGCTCAGGACACAGGTTGGCCGCTGGCGTGGCATAGTGCGGCTTGTTGACCGTTTGCAGCGTATTGATGCCATAGCCATCCGGGCTGACGGCACCATCGATAATACTTCCATTCGATTGAATGCCCTTCGCAACAAGTCCGGAGGGCGCTCCCTGAAATGTCGGTGGCGCAGCAGCGATCATGTAGATGTGATTCAGAAACGACCCGCCAAAGGCGCTGTGAAAAAAATTGTCGCAGAGCGTGTATTGCTGCACGACCGGATACATCGGGAGCTGTGCCGTGTGGTAGTAGCCCATCGAAAGTCCTTTCGCGGTCGAATAGACGGCGAACTTATCCATCTTTCCACCGTCGATCTGGACCTGCTCGTGATAGTAGCGGTGGACAAGGTCTTCCGTCTTCTGACTGTTCGCTTTAAGGGCGTCAATATTGAAGAACGAATTTGCAAGCTGTGGCTGCGGCGAAAACGAGGCGTCGTTCCAAGGAAGCGTCGGGAAGGGCTTACCGGTTGCCGTATCAATCTGAGTGAACTGCGATGCCGTCGCGTTCGCGATGCCGTTCGCGCCGGGGAATTCCCCGTAGAGATTGTCGAAGCTGTGATTCTCCATGTAAATCACGATGACGTGACCGACTTTGGAGATGTCGCCGGTGGTCGCGGAAGTGGAGTCCTTGCAGCCAGTAAGCGGCATGGAGAGGGCAAAAGGGATCAGCGCGGCAAGACCCGCACTCGATGCGAAGCTGGAGAGTTGCATGACGATAGTCAGTGGAATAAGTGAATAGGCCGCCCGCTTTATCCACGGGCCACGGTGTTGTGACATTGCCATGCAAAAATCGGTAAATGGTTTTATGGGATGATAACCGTCTCGTTATTGAATTACGTCAGATTGTTAACGTTTTGTTTAGTCGGACCCCGTGGAGGAGTCAGAGCTACGAGTTGTCCGAAGAACGCGGATGCTCGCTTCGGCTGCGCTCCCGCTCCGAGAGCGGGTTCTCCTCAAGTATCTTATCCTTGATCCGAAGTAGATACTCCTTCGCGGCCTCATACTCGTTCGGGATTTCGCCTTCGATGATCGCCTCCTCAATCGCAGTCTTCAAGATACCGACCGTTCGTGATGGCGGGATGCCGCAGATGGCCATGATCTCCTCGCCTCGGACCGGCGATTGGAAGGCCCGCATCTGGTCCTTCTCCTCGACCTCGATCATCTTCTCCGAGACGACGTCGTAGTTGCGCTGATAGCGGCTGACAAGCTTTGGATTCTTGGACGTAATGTCGGCGCGGCAGAGCGTGAG
>JADGPZ010000079.1 GCA_017882165.1 Candidatus Kapaibacterium sp. | reverse complement strand
GCTCGACCTACGAGCGGGTCTGCAACGACGTTCGGTGCGAGGCGCGCGGCAAGTTCAAAGTGAAGAACGCCGGCGAACTCGAGATGTTCTTCGCGGTGGATGATCGGTCATCCACCCTCGCGGAATAAGCTCGTACTATTTCACGACGATCATCGTCTTCTCGTCGCGCATCGTTTGCATCCCATCGGACCACGTTGTGATATACCGATATGCGCCGCTCGGCAGCGCGCTGGCATCAAGCTCAACAGTTTGATCGCCGGTGGAGACGTCCGCATCAAATGGCGTCATGACTTGCGAACCAATTGAGTTGTACACCCGAAGCGTCAGATGTCCCGGCTGACCAACCGCGATCCGAATGGAAGTCCGGGGATTGAATGGGTTCGGTGAATTCTGGATGACCGTAAGCGGTACGACGCCGATCCCGATCCGCTCGGTCGTATCGCACTGCTCGATCACAATCGCGCCATTCTGCTTTGCAGCGAGCGTGGCCAATGCCGAACCGAAACTCGCGCTCTGCAATCGCAATGGAGCAGTATTCGCAGTCGGTACCAGAATTTCGAACGGCAACTCCGCAATCACGGTCTTGCCTGTCAGCGGTGTCGCAAACGTCGCGGTGATCTCGTGATCCCCGATAGAATACTGTTTGCTGGTGTAAGTGGTCGCCAGTGTGGTGTTTGTGCCGCCATCGCCTCTGGCAATGCCGCTCGTGAACGGAATCACATTCGGCTTGAGATCGAGCTGCATCGGATCGAACGTGACGCGGAAGGTCAGGCTTGTGATTGCGGCCGTCGTTACGTCATTCAGCGTTCGCACGGGCACGTTCACGATTTGTCCCGGCCGGCCAAAGATCGTATCGATCGCAAGCTGAACTGCCACGAACGTCGCTCGGCCGACACCTTTTATGATGATCGGGACCGGAGTGGACGGCCGTGGATAGCTTGTGAGGCTGAGCGTATCGACGACTAATCCTGCCGCCAGCGGCTTAAACATCATGCAAAACGTATCGACCGTACTATCGGCGACGACCCGCCGGCCGCGAAATGTGCTCAGTCCGGATGTGGCGCCGTTCATAAGGGTAAATTCGTTATGAGAGGCAAGCGCGGCGTCAACGCTATCGATTGCAATACACGAGAAATTGGTGACGCGCACGCAGATCTCGGCACTATCGCCAACATTGACGCTATCGAAATTGACAATCGAATCCAACGCAACGAGCGCAGGCGGCGTGCTAAAGTGAGCGGTGAACTTGATCGTTGCAGCAAGCCCCTGACTGGTCGAGATCGTGATCGTACCCGAAGAGGGACTGCCGGGCGTCGGAATCAGCGAGATCCACATCGTGCCAATACTTCCTGCACCGATGCTGTCCGGCGCTGTTACGGTGAGCGCGCCGGGCGGGTTCACGGAAGTCGTGATTCCAGTGACGCTCGCAGTCCCATGATTGTTCAGGTTGAGGCGGCGCTGCACGAGGGAGTCATACTGCACGCAGCCAAAATCAATGGGCGTGATGTCCACTCCGAGATCCCCTTTGATCCCGTTGCCAGTGAGCACGAAGTTGGCGCGTTCGCCCGGACCGATTGTGTCCAGATAGTCAGCCTGTGTGATCACACCTGTATCCACCGGACAGAACCGAAGCGTGATCGTATCAATCTGATTAGGAGCGAGCCGCAGTGGCTCCGGGCCAACATAGGAGAACGGAGCGACGAAATTTGTTTTGCCGGTCAACACCAGTGTGTCCGTCCCAATATTCTGTACCACGACCGGTGTATCCCGGCACGCGCCGACGAGAACCTTGCCGAAGTCGATGAGCTTCGGAATCTGTAAGTATCCGAGTCCCGTAAACGCCTTTAGCAACACGACGCCGTTCGAGACATTCGAATGTACGGTGTCCGCGCTCAGCATATTGCCGGAATCGGTCGCGCAGTATCGTATGGTTAGCAGCGCACTATCGTTCGGGTGGATCGTAAGCGGAGAGGCGAGCGAGACGATCGAAAAGTGCGGGTCACCGAATGTCTCACTCGTAATCGCAAGATCGCCGGTGCCGGTGTTGTGCGCCATGAAGCTCGTGTCCTTGCATTTACCCTTGCGCACGGTGCCAAAATCGACGAGCGGTGGCACGGAAAGAATGCCCAAAGGTGGCGGCGGCTTTGCGATGATGCCGCTCGTGTGCGACATTACGCCGGCTGGGCGGCTTTGGAAGGGATCGACGAGCGGCTGTGAACCCTGTATTGCAACCGTATAAAGTTCTGTATCGCCGGGAAGCTTGGACAGCTGCATCGCCGGGGTCACCCATTTCGTCGTATGGCTGGTTGGATCGATCAGATATAAAGCGGTCGTCGAATTCCAAGACGTACTGCTTGGCCAAGCCCAATAAACGGTTACTGGCAAAGGATTCGAAGGTACGGCATCAAACTGGGAGCCATAACCAATCACCGTGAATGAGTCCGGGGTGAAACTAACCCGCTGAATAGAAGGGCCGACAAAGCATAGTGATGATGTTGGATCGAAGAAAGTGATGTTAGAATAATTAATGTTTGAAACAAATCCATTGATTCGCAAACGCCCGTAGCCCCCTTGTCCATCGGTGGTACCAGCGTTCGCTACTGCGCCATAGTTCACATTCCAATTAGGTGAAGTACTGACATCCAAGGCAATAGAGTCTCGCGCTGAAATAAGAATCGCACCTCCCGAACCGCCGCCCCCATTCGCAGCACTACTCAATCCCGATTTCCCGAGTGATCCATTACCACCATAGGCCAAAATACTGCCAGTGGGCACAACCGTGGTAAAGCTTGTCAATTCGATTGCTCCGCCGCCGCCGCCGCCGCAACCACCTGCCCCGCCACCGAGAGAGAAGTAAGTGACATTCCCAGAGCCGCCGCCGGAACCACCAGCGAGTGGGATAACCATCGGATTGCCATTCGCCATGCCATGATTGTCCCCGCTCCCAGTACCTGGTAGTCCATCCGTCGCATATCCACCGCCGCCACCGCCATAGTTGGTCAGGTAATCGGTCGAGCTACCGCCACCGCTTCCTGCTCCATACGCCCCAGGATCACTTGAACCCCTCTTGCCGGTTACGCCACTTGTCCCAAACGGATGTCCGGTGCTGCCACCTCCTCCATCGTCGTATCCAGAGGGGTTATGCTGCTCGCCACCTCCACCGTTGGCGAGCGTAAGACTTCCGCCGCCATTCGAGCTCGCGCTGAACGAACCGCTTCCCGCACCTCCCGATGTCGATGCATCTGAATTGCCACCACCGCCGGTATAGCCATCGCCACCATTGCCAGGGTAACCTGAACCGCCGCCGCCGCCGCCAGGTCCACCCGCGCCGCCGCCGGTGCCGGTAACCCCACCATGTCCACTGACATCGATTCTGGCACCTTCCAATCGGATCGGTCCCATCGAAAGCACGCGAACCGGAAGATAGGCCTGATTCCCCGGTGCCACCGGATCGGGATCGCTCGTCGAGAAGGTATAAGTGCCGCCGTTCAGGATCATCGAGTCAACAACGATCGTGTTCCGCCGCGAGCGGGCAACTGGGATTGAGCCACCGAAATCGCCACCGCCGGTTTGCAGACCAACATGCGACGGGTTGACAATCGCAAATGTGAAAATGTTGCTCATGCGCTGCGGATCACCATAGGCGGCAACCTGAAGCTGGATCGTCTTTGGCGTGGCATTCGGCTCAATCAGAAGCATCTGCTGGATGACCTTGCCATCCCAGCTTACAATGGCCGGACCGAGCTTCATGTACACACTGTCGCCCGGATTCGCGAACCGGACGAGGCTGTCCGGATAGATCGTACCATCGAAGCCAAAGTAATTCGTGCTGGCACTCGTTGGCGCGAGTATCTCGACCGCGACGCACATCCCCGGCGCGCCGGCATCGGGGGTGATGTAGGCGACGGTTGGTGGCGTGGGGGGAGGTAGCGATGATAACGGGATGCGCCAAACCGTATCTGTGTTGTCTAGAGCAGCAAACAAATATTGCCCTTGAACTGCCAATGACTGGACGCCGCCTCCGAAAGGAGGGTTCAACCCGGTCCCAAATTGCTGCCACGTTGCACCGCTATCGGTGGAGCGAAAAACGCCACAAACACCAGCACCGGCAAATATGTCTGTCCCATACCTGGTCATACACCAGATATTTTCAAAATTATTAAAGCAATGAAATCCACTAGATATTTTCGTCCATGTCGCTCCATCATCACTTGAGCGGTAACAACCATCTTGGCCATCGGCAATGACTTCGTTCCCAAGAGCGATCACTGATTGGGACCAACCGAATTTGCCATTAAGCGACCAAGTAAGCCCATTGTCGCTCGAGGCAAAAACTCCAGTATTGACTGAGGCCAAAATATTCTGGCCTGAGACCGCGAAATCGAAAATGCCACCTGGAGGACCGCAGACTACCCACGTCAAGCCACTATCCGTCGAGCAATAAATGTCGCCTATTTTGCCCGTATTCGCTAGCCCAGCGAAGAGCAAATTGCCCTTGCTCAAAAAGGACGCAACAGAGGGCGAAGAACCGTTTGGAAGTCCGTTATTTCGCGAGATCCAACTTACACCACTGTCAGTTGAAACGAAGGCACCAGGATTACCTCCCGAAAAAAGCTTGGAGCCAAGGCGAGTGAATGCCAGCGTGAAAAGTTGTCTCGCATTAGGCAAACCAGAATCCGAATGCACCCATGTTTGACCTAAGTCGCTGGAGCGGTAAAGACTGCCCTGTGCACCAGCAAAAAGATTCGCGCCATCATTGAAAACAGAAGAGACTGTCTTCACATTGGAGCCGGGCCCATTCGTTTGCACCCACTGCTGCGCGCGGGCATCCCCCGCGCCCGAAAGCGCGAGCGCGGCCAGCGATGCGAAAAGGAGGAGGGTGCGCTTCATGGTGTGCCCTGAAGAACAGGCAGAGCGCGGCAGGTGGTTCGGTAGTGCGGTTAGATTACCTTACCGCCAAGATGGCCTTGGATCATTTCGATCAGTTCCGGGATTCGCTCCTGGACCACTTCCCAGATGATATTCGTATCAACTTCCTCGTATGTATGAACGGCAACATTGCGAAGCCCTTTCATCTCGTGAATCGGAAGATCGGGCCAGCGAGCGGGAGCTTCTTTGGAGAGCCGTCTGGCGGTCTCTCCCATGAGCACCAGCCAGTGCATGGCCGCACCCTGAATGACAACATCAGCGTCGAATTGTTCGCGCGTAAACTTCGAGACATGCTCCCGTAGAAGTTTGGCAAACGAAAGAATGTCAACTAAGACGACCTCATCGTGAGACATAGAGGTCACGCGTCAGCGACAAGATGCTTTGCTTGCGAAACGGATTTCGCATGTGAGTGAGGCTTCGCTCGGTGAGCAGATCGACGGCCCGCCCGAAGACCTGTTCGAATTGCTCCTTGATGTTGACCATGTCGAAGAGGTCCACATGAGAATTCTGCGGAAGCCCGATAATGAGGTCCACATCACTTGCGGAATGGAAATCATCCCGAAGGGACGAGCCAAACGCCGTTAGCCGAGTGATGCCCCACTGCTGGCAAACCTCTCGCAATTGTGGCCGGACCGCCTCAAAATCGTACATGCCCGGTAAATCCTCCGACAAGCAGTTTGGTTCGGGTTAAGGAGCGCCGCCTCCTTCGGTGCCGCTACCGGCACGAAGGCCGCAGCCGATTTTGTTCGTATATTGACTCCCAGTTGATGGGCACCTATACCCCAGACACTCGTTTCCAAAACACAACATTTTACGACGATGCAAGATACCGCCACCAGAGACTCGCGCAGGAAAGCACTTTTGATCGCAATGGAAGCGATCGAGAAAAATCACGGTAAAGGATCGGTCATGCGTTTGGGCGACCGGCCCCACGTGAAGGTCGATGTCATCCCGACCGGCTCGCTCTCGCTCGATGCCGCGATCGGCATTGGAGGTGTGCCGCGTGGGCGCGTCGTCGAGATGTTCGGTCCCGAGTCGAGCGGCAAGACGACGCTGTGCCTGCATATCATCGCCGAAGCGCAGAAGCGCGGCGGTAACGCAGCCTTTATCGACGCCGAGCACGCGCTCGATGTCGGATATGCGAAGCGCCTCGGCGTCAATGTCGATGAGCTGATCCTCTCGCAGCCCGAGTTCGGCGAGCAGGCGTTGGATATTCTGGAGCAGCTCGTGCGAAGCGCGGCGCTCGATGTCATCGTCGTCGATTCTGTCGCTGCTCTGACGCCGCGCGCCGAAATCGAAGGCGAAATGGGGGATGCGCAGATGGGTTCGCACGCACGACTCATGTCGCAGGCGATGCGCAAGATCACGGCCGTCATCGGCAAGTCCGGCACGACGGTCATCTTCACGAATCAGTTGCGCTCGAAGATCGGCGTGCTCTATGGCAACCCCGAGACCACGACGGGCGGCAACGCGCTCAAGTTTTACGCATCGGTGCGCCTGGACATTCGCCGCCGTGATGTCATCAAGGACGGCACGGAGATCATCGGCAACCGTGTGCGCGTCAAGGTGGTGAAGAACAAGCTCGCGCCGCCCTTCCGCGAAGTCGAGTTCGACGTGCTCTACAACGAAGGCATCTCGAAGATGGGCGACATGATCGATGTTGGCATCGAGAACGACATCATCCAGAAGTCCGGCTCGTGGTTCTCCTTCGATGGCGAGCGCATCGGTCAGGGCCGCGAATCGGTCAAGGCATTCCTGAAGGAGAATCCGGATGCGTTCGCGAAGGTCGAGTCGGCGGTGCGTAAGAAGCTGGGCATCGAGATCGAGCCATCCGCCGGACCGATGACGAACGGTGCCGTCGCGGCTGGTGGGGTGATCGAGGAGAAGGCGAAGAAGAAGTAAGCTTTATGGATTGTGCCTGAGATTAGCAGATTTTTCGGGATCGTAATTCGGATGTTTTGGGGAGATCACAATCCTCCCCACTTCCATGCTTACCATCAGGATTTCGAAGCCGAATATGATATTCGTACATTCGAGGTCTTGGAAGGAGAGCTGCCTCGCGCAAGTCATGCAATGGTAATCAAGTGGGCCAAGGCGCATCGAGAGGAACTCTTGGAGAATTGGATGCTTTGCACGGAAGAGGAGCCACTTAGAAAAATAGAACCACTCGCATGAGAGCAGTACCAAAAATTGTAGAGGCACAATATCTTCGCGATCACGTGCTTCGGCTTCAATTCGCCGACGGCTCGATCGAGGATTTCGACTTCGAGTCCATGATGCACGGAAAGATGAGCAGCGCGCTACGCGATCTCGAATTTTTCAAGCAAGTTCGGATAGAGTCGGGTGGACTCGAATGGCCGAACGGCTACGATATTTGTCCGACGCTGCTTCGATACCATCTGGAACCTGCTCACGCGGAGGCTGTCTGATGGGTGAAGCTTCGTCGCGGCGGGCGGGGTGATCGAGGAGAAGCCGAAGCGGAAATAGCAGCAATAGTATCCACGATGAAATTGAGATCAAGTTTCCGCATTCTTGCCGTCGCCGCATTAGCGATCCTTTGCTCGTGCTCCACCAAGTACGCGCAACGGGGCGGCTGGCCCGACATGTATGGATACAGTGACGAGCCAATCGATGCGACGACGCACCAGGTGACCTTTGCCGGGAATACCGCCACCTCGCCCGTCGTCGTGGATCGATACGCGCTCTTCCGCGCTGCAGAAGTAACGGTGAGCAAGGGATTCGACTACTTCATTGTGATCAACACCGAGGACGACGTAAGCAAACACACCGTTGGAACGGTGAGCGAGACGCAGCTCTCCTCCACTACCTACAAGGAACATACGTCCACGAAGACGATACGCATGTTCAAGGGTACGCCGCCAGCCGCTAATCCGCAAGCGTACGATGCCAAGTCGATGCTGAATGTGATGGGTTCGACGATCGAGCGCGATACGAAGTAATCGGCAGTTTCCTTCAAATCTCAAATGAAACCTGCTGCAATTGTTTGCTTATTGCTCGATGTGCTGCTTACTGCGCGGTTGGCTGATGCCCAAACCGCGCATTGGATTCCGATGAGCGGGCCGTCGGCCTATATGAATGTCGTGTATTCCGTGCTCGAGTCCGGCTTGTACGTTTTTGCGGGCAGCGACAGCGGGCTTGCCCGTTCGAGCGATCGAGGGTTACACTGGACGCACATCACAAACGGGTTGGCCCATGGCGACACCTCGCTTAAAGTCGAGTCGATGATCGCCGGCACGAACGGGCGGCTCTACCTCACGCTCGCCTCATGGTTCAACATTCCGTTCGGACTCTATACCTCGAGCGATCAAGGGACATCCTGGCACAAACTCACTTCGCCGATTCTCGACCGTTATTTCTCGATCGCTCGCGATAGCTCGGGCAATCTGTATGTCGGCACCGAATCCAATGGCGCATTCATCTCTCGCGATGACGGCAAAAACTGGAAGTCCATTCCCGGAGCAAATCAAACGTCTGGTGTTCCCGCGATCGAGGTGAGTCCCGCTGGCAATGTGTATGCAGTGATTCAGAAGATGCTTTACCGGAAGTCGCCGGCCGATACCGGTTGGCAGCCGTTCAGCACGTACCCGAACTGGGTTTACTGCGTTGCCTTCGACGACAAGAGCCGCCTGCTCATCGGGCAAGATTCGAACATCTATCGCTGTTCGGAGGGTGGCGGCACGTGGGATACGCTCCATCGTTTTCCCTACTATGATTATGCCTCTCGCTTAATCGCTGCCGGTCATTCGATCCTTGCCGAGGAAGGCGGATGGCTTCTGATTTCCAGAGATACCGGTATGACATGGACATACTGCGACACAATCATGCCCTATCGCGCCGCACATGGGGTGACGCTCGGCCCATCGGGGACAATCTATGTTGGCGGCGAAGAAGGAGAAGTGTTTCGCACGAGTGACACGTGCCGCACGTGGATCGACATCAATAATAGTCTGCCTCGGAGTCCGATGTCCTCTCTTGGTTTCACCCGAAGCGGCTCTATTCTTGCTGGCGGGATGGGTCAGAATACGGGCCGAACACAGTTCTTTCGCACGACGAATCGCGGTCTCACCTGGAGCGGCATCGGCTACCCGTCGAACGCAGCGTACCCGAAAATGTGCGTATCCCCCGATGGGATCGTCATCGTGCCGAGGTACGATTCCGGCTATGTCCTATCGTTCGACAGCGGGACGACTTGGCGGCACGGGTATTTCCCGGTGCGTTCGGAACGGCCGCTGTCCTTTTCGTTTGGACGGAACACCCTGCTCCTCGGAGCGGGCGATAGCGATGTTTACGTATCGCTCGACACCGGAACCACGTGGTCGAACGTCATGAGATATAGCCCGTACTCTCCCGTCGAAGCGACGGCCGTAGGATTGGATGGCAGCCTTTGGGTTTCACGCAAAGATAGCGGGATGTATCACAGCACCGATCTCGGCGCGCACTGGACGCATTACGATCATCACGTCATTCCGGCTGCGAGCAAGATCGTCATCGACTCGACCGGCACGGTGTACATGCTCAGTGACATGTGGCATTATGCCGTCTGGCGTCTTGAACCTTCGGATACGTGGAAGAAAGTCTACGATGTGCAAGGCAATTATTCCGACATTTGCGTGAGCCGAATTGCGTTGTATGTTTTTGACGGAGCGGTCATGCGGTCAACGAACCACGGTACGTCCTGGACGCAGTACATTGCTAACCAGGCACCCACAGTGCAGGTCCAAAGTATCATGGCAGACGACAAAGGGTATCTTTGGGCCGCAGGTGAGGGAATCTTCCAAAGCGACCGGCAGGAATCGAGCGGTGTCCTTTCAGCGAACGTCGCGGTGGACGAGCTTCAATGCTTCCCAAACCCGGCAGGACGCGTGCTTCACCTCAGATTGTCCGAAAATGCTGGCTCGGTCTATATTATGGACCTGCAGGGCAATATTGTTCGTGAGTATGACACATCGGCCTTAATAAACAGAGAGGCCGCTCTGGACGTAAGCACTCTCAGCAGTGGCGCCTACATCATTCGGTCTTCAGTAGCAAACGGAATCCAAATGCGACGATTTGAAGTAATCCACTAATACGCGTTGGAATCGCAATAGTTCATGAAGTACAAACGCTCGCGCACTCTGGTTTAGCATTCGGTAAGAACAAAGTGGAAGGCAAAATCACATCGATCCAGCGCCAAAAGAACGACTCCGCCCGTGCGTCGATCTTCTTGGACGAGGAATTCGCTTTCGGCGTGTGCGATCAGACGGTCGAGCAATTCCGTCTTCGCAAGGGCGATTACATTGACCGCGAGCTGTTCGAGAAGATCACGGAGTTCGATTATTTCATCAGCGCCAAGCGAATTGCAATCGCCTATCTGAATTATCGCGCCCGCAGCGAGAAAGAAATCCGCGAACGGCTAAGCAAAGAGGACATCCCGAGTGTGATTACCGAGCGAGTTCTCGAATTCCTCCGCGAGCAGCATTTGGTGAATGATGAGAAATGGTCGCGCGCATTCGTGAACGATAAACTTGTCCGCAAGCCAGTCTCGTCGCGGCAGCTTGCATTCGGGCTCGCGCAGAAGGGTGTTGGCAAAGACGTAATAGCGGAGACACTTGCTGAACTGAACGCCCGCGAGAGCGATGACGACCGCGCGCTCCAGGCTGCTGAGAAACGCTGGCCGCGAATCACCAAAGAAGCAGACCCTCGCAAGCGGAAGCAGAAGCTCTACACCTTTCTTGCCGGGCGCGGGTTCTCATCTCAGACGATCGATGGAGTATACAAGAAAGTCAGTGCGGACAGCGTGGATGAGATGGACGAAGTGGACTGATTTACCGGTCCATCCTTTCACCCTTCATCCCTCATCCTTCATCCTTCCCGAATGACCCTCGCCCGCTCCATCCTCATCTTCTTTGTCGCGCTGATCTTTTCGGCGCTGCTCTGGTCATACGTGCGGCTTTCCGCAGCATACGAGTCCGATGTTGATTTGCCGATCAAGCTGACTCCGCCGAAAGGGTACGCGCTCGCCAACGGTCTGCCACAGACACTGCACGCGCGCGTGCGCGGCGCAGGATGGCAGATCATGACGATGAACTTCGCGAAGAGCGCGGACTTTGCGTTCGATCTCTCGGACCGGGCCGTGGCGGGTGTTGGCGGATCCCTCATCCTCCACAGCGATGAGATCGCGAACTCCGCCGTGCTCCCGAGCGCTCTGCGTGTGCTCAAAGTTGAGCCGGACTCGCTACGCATGGAGTTCAGCAAGCTGGTCGCGAAGCGGCTTCCGATCGAAGCGCGCATCGAGGTCCACCCCGGTCGCGGATATGTGGTCGGAGCCACGACGATCACGCCGTCCTATGTGCTGGTCAACGGCGCGCAAAGCGTGCTCGATTCCATTCGCTCGCTTCCCACCCAGTCCATCACGATCGACGGCGCGAAGGAGCCGGTCGATCGCGTCGTGCTGCTTGCAGATAGTCTTGACAACTTCATCACGGTCGTGAACCCGCCAAAGATCACCGTTCACGTAAATGTCGAAGCAATCGGCGAACGAACGCTCCAGAGCATTCCGGTTTCGATCGAAGCGCTCCCGCCAGAGGATGAGCTGGTACTGATACCGAATGTCGTGAGCGTCACGCTCCGCGGCGGCGTCGATGAACTCGCGAAGCTGAACGCCGCGGCCATCCACGCGCGCGTCGTCTACGATCCGCACCTGTTCGATACCGCGCACACGATCCCCATCCGCGTGGAAGTGCCGAAGGATATCACCTATCTGAGTTCGGATCCGGGATCGCTGCGGTTTATCGTTCGCAAGAGGGGCGCCCATGCTGCTCCGTGACGCCTCGTTCGTCGTCGTCGATGTCGAGACAACCGGTCTCTCCGCCGAGCGCGACCGGATCACCGAACTTGCGATGGTCCGCTTCGAAGCCGGAAAGATCACGGACACATTCGCGACGCTGCTGAATCCGGAGCGGTTCATTCCGTCCCATATCACACAGATGACCGGCATCACAAACGCGATGGTCTATGGTAAGCCGCGCTTCGAAGATGTCCTGCCAGAGATCAAGCAATTCTTCTCCCAGAGAGAAGCTCCTGTATTCACCGGTCACAATGTGAAGTTCGACTACGGTTTTGTTTCCGAGTCATTCCACCGCGCGAGTGATCGGCTGGTCGTTGGCGCAACGGCTGAGACCGAACACATCCTCTGCACCTGCCGTCTGGCGCGGCGGCTTTTGCCAAAGCTCAAGAGCAAATCACTTTCGAACGTGCAGGCATATTTCGGCATCAAAAACTCGCGGCAGCACCGTGCCGGTGGAGATGCCGAAGCAACGGCAAAAGTGCTCGCGCACTTCCTCGCGATGGCCGAGGAAATGGAGATTGAAACGCTCGAGGATCTCATTCGGCTGCAATTCGCGCGGCCCAACTATGGCCGCCGCACGACAAAACGCGAGTTGACACTGCGCGAGAAAGTCCGCGCGTTTCCCGAGCGGCCCGGCGTGTACGTGATGACCGGCAGCGCGGGCGAAGTGCTCTATGTCGGCAAGGCGAAGAATCTGCACGACCGCGTGACGAATTACTTTGCGACATCGAACACACAAGGGACGAAGCTCGCGCAACTCATGCGCGTCGTCAAAGATATTAATTACGAAGAGACGGGCAGCGAGCTTTCCGCGCTGTTGCTCGAAAGTCGCCGCATCAAGGAGCACAACCCGCGATTCAACTCGGTCGATCGCTTCTACAAGGGACAAGCGTTCGTCAGGCTCGATATTCAGAATCCGTTTCCGACTCTTGCAATGGTGCGCGAACCTGCGGGCGACGGCTCGGAGTATTACGGTCCGTTCAAGTGGCCTTCGGGCGCGGAGGCGCTGGTCGATGTGCTGGACCGCGCGTTCCGGTTGCGCGAGTGTGGCGATCAATTTCGCGTCGGCCCGGAGCAGCGACCATGCTTGTATCACGAGATCGGTCGCTGCGACGCGCCGTGCGCGCTGCTCCAAACGCAAGAGGATTATCGCGCGGAAGTCGAGCGATTGCGCGCATTCCTCGCGGCTGGCGACGATGGCATTCTCGCTCACGTCGAAGGCATGATGAAGCAGTCCGCTGACGAACTCGATTTCGAAGAGGCGCAATACTACAAGATTCGCCTTGCCGAACTTCGCCGCGTTCTCGGCCGTGGCGAGCGGCCGAACGCGAGTCTGAGCGGCAACGACTTTGTAATTCTGAACCCCCTCCTTAAGAAGGAGGGGGCAGGGGGTGGTCCACCCGGATGCGAGGTGCTTCTCGTCCGCTTCGGCAGATTGGTTAAGCAGATGACGTTTGCAGTGAACCAGCTTGATGTCGCGGAATCGTATTTTACGCGACAGATCCGTATGTACTATGGCGCGACGCCCGCAATCCCGCCCACCGCTGGCAAACCCGAGATCGACGAGATGCGCATCCTCACGCGATGGGTCGAGCAAAAGCGCGAAAAGGGCGCGCGCGTGATCCACATCGATGAGCATTGGGAAGCATCAGTCGAGAAGCTCGTCCGCGAACTGCGAGAAGTCTTGGGTGGTGCGGTGGCGCTCTCCCCCACCCTCCCCACGCGCGAGAAGAAGATTGTGCTCAGGCCGATGAAGGTGTAGTTGGACACTAACTTGGGATGGTGGTAAGGAACGAGACTTCGAAAATCGGTTTTTCCTTGCCGTACTTCAACCCTGACGAAGAGCGCCCGCCGACCGAGTTGAGTTTTCCCCGGCCGCCCGCCACCGCGCCAGAGATTGAAAGCGGTTATCTCAAGGCTGCTATGAAATCCGGTTCTCGCACATTCGCGGCAATACCAAAAGCGATTAGCCTCGCGCTGGCGTTTGGGTTTTCGTTGATTGGGTTGCTTGCCTTCTTCTCTTTCACGCCATCGCTCGTGGTTGCGCAAAGCGGCGCTTGGGCCACAGCCCCCTCGATGCCTACAGCCAGGTATGGGCTCACTTCCTGCGTCGTCAACGGCAAGATCTATGCGATCGGTGGGGCCAACGTCACCAACGACTCCCTCGCTACAGTCGAAGTTTTCGACCCTTCAACCAATTCCTGGAGTACCGGCCCATCGATGCCGACTGCTCGCGAGGCATTAACTTCCTGCGTGGTCAACGGCAAGATCTATGCGATTGGTGGGGACGATTACAATGGCCGCGTCCTCGCTACTGTCGAAGTTTTCGACCCTTCAACTAATACCTGGAGTAAAGGCCCATCGATGCCGACTAGTTTCTCTCGCGTGACTTCCAGCGTCGTAAGCAGTAAGATCTATGTGATTGGTGGGATGCTGGGTAGCTACCTCACGGTCAATTCAGTCGAAGTTTTCGACCCTTCGACCAATTCCTGGAGTACCGGCCCATCGTTGTCTGCTGTACGAGGTGAATTGTCCTCTAGCGTTGTCAACGGCAAGATCTATGCGATAGGTGGTTACGACA
>JADGPZ010000193.1 GCA_017882165.1 Candidatus Kapaibacterium sp. | reverse complement strand
CAGCTATCTTTACATGGATCGCTTTAGCGAATTCGCGGTATGCCATTTGCGCCGGAAAGGGATCGAACTCTGCCCAAGCCGGTCGTTGCGGCGAGTCGGGAAGCCGCGTGACAACGTTGGCACACTATTTTTGAAGGCGAGAATACGGCGTCAGCGCGAACAGTCCATCATTATCCCGTAACGGCAAGGACGGCTTCCTTGATCTTTGCGAGGGCGAAATGCCCGATCTGTTCGAGCTCGACATGCGGCATGTTCGGAACTTCGTCCGCCACTACGACGGCATCGACGATCGCGGGACCATCGACCGCGAAAGCCTCGCTTAGTGCCACTTTGAGGTCGCCGGGCTCTTTAGCAGTAAAGCCGTGGCCGCCGCAGGCGCGTGCCAGCGCGGCGAAGTCCGGATTGGGAAATTCGATCGCTTCGCGGAACGGTACGATGCCTACGCTTTCGGCCTCCAGCGTGATTAGTCCGAGCGCAGAATTGTTATAGATGACGACCTTGACGGGCAGCTTGTGATGCACCGCAGTCATGAACTCGCCCATCAGCATATTGAAACCGCCGTCGCCGCACAAAGCGATCACTTGGCGCGAGTGGTCCAACGCCTGCACGCCGTTGGCCTGGCCCAGAGCGGTGCCGACGGCGGCATTGTTGAACGAGCCGATGATCCGCTGAGATCCGGTCTGGCGGATCCAGTTCGCGGACCACAGCGTGTTCAGGCCGGTGTCGAAAACGAAAGTCGCATCAGGTCTCGCGAGATCGCTGACCGCGCGTGCCACCGCCTGCGGATGGATGCGATCCTTGCTACGCGTCAAGTCCGCCTGTTTGTCCAGCATGTCATCCCATTTGTGGCGCTCGCGAGTCATCTTGTCCCAGAACTTGGTGTCGGTCTTCGGCGCGACTTTATCGAGCAGCAGTTTTAAGGTCGGCCGTGCCGAGCCAGTGACGCCGAGCACGGTCGGCGTGCGCCGCCCCAGCACCTGCGCGCGTTCGTCGATCTGGATCACGGTGCCCTTGGCCGGCAGGAAGTTAGAATAGGGATAGTCGGTGCCAACCATCAGCAGTACATCGCAATGCTGCACGGCATTGAAGACCGCTTTGGTGCCGATCATGCCGAGGCCGCCCATCCACCGCGGATCATCGTACGCCATCAGTTCCTTGCCGCGCACGGAATGGACGAGCGGCGCCTTGAGACGATCCGACAACGCGCGCAAAAGATCGGCGCTGCCGCGGCATCCAGCACCACACATGATCACCACGCTCCCGGCCGCATCGATTTTGCGAGCTATCTCGGCGACGTCGGCGTCGTTTGCGGTGATTTCGCTGCGCGGCTTCAGGGTCGCGACGCTCGAAGCGGCACCGACCGCTTTTGCGGAGATCACGTCCTGCGGAAGAGTCAAATGTGCGACGCCAGGGCCGGCGTAGGCAGCAGCGACGGCTTGATGGATCACGGCCGGCGCCTGCGCCGCGGAGGAAATCGTTTCGGTATAGAGCGAGACGTCCCGAAAAAGAAGATTTGGTTCCGTGGTCTGGATAAAATCGTTGCCGTGCATCTGGCGCGGCATGTCGCCGGACAGCGCCAACACCGGAGCGTGGTCGCGGCTCGCTTCATAAAGGCCGGCTACTAGATGGGTGCTGCCGGGACCAGTGGTGCCGGCGCACACCCCGAGCTGGCCGGTGAGCTTGGCTTGGCCGGAGGCGGCCAGCGCCGCCCCCTCTTCATGACGCACGCCGATCCATTCGATCTTGCTTCGCCTGACAGCGTCGGCGATCGGATTCAGGGAATCGCCGATCAATCCGAAAATCTGTTTTACTCCGATCTGTTCGAGCACGCCGACCAGTAGTTCCGAAACCGTCTGTGACATTTGTCGTTCCTCACACAGGCTCGCTGTACCCCGCCGATCGGCGAGGCTTATAAGTGTGGTCATGTTTTACCGAAAAACTCTTCCAGAAAATTACTATTCAGTGATCTCGCGCGGGCGCTTGAAATTGGTGACTAAATGCTAATTTAGTTTCTTACCACGCACGTTCCCGGCGGAGCCGTCGGGCGATCTTGATCCTCGAGATACTCCAACGTCAAGGCGCGAAGTTCAAAACCTCAACGATCTGCCTCGGCTACTGTGCGCCCGGAAGTGGATGCGACAGCGATAGCCGGCGAGGACGCCGAGCTTGAACGAGGCGTCCTTGAGCGAGCCATTCCGCGAGAGGTGGCTATCCGGTCCGGCTCGACTCGTGGAGAACTTTAAATAAAGACTTGATGCGAGGAGATAATGAGGACGACGCCTGATTGTTCCGACGCCGCCCCGGGGTGGGAACGGTTTAAACAATTGGCCATTGACCAAGGGTCGGCTCGCCGGGTGGAAGGATATCGCGGATATTCCACGATGCGCCGCCGAGGGGCTACAGCCGGGATGATTGCCATTCAGCCGGGCTGAAATGGAGAATTTGCGGTCGTGAGGATTTGGTTTCGGACAAGTGAACAGTTCAGAATCAGGCAAAACGAGCAAAGCGGCGGAAACCGGCCGGGAACGTCAGGCTATTGCTCCATGGCAAATTCCCTGGAAGGGCTGGCAGGACATCCTGATGCGAACATACGAGCAGTCGAATGAAGATCGCCTGCTCGCGGTCGCGGGCGGGGCGGTCTTCTACGGACTTCTCGCGTTATTTCCGGCCATCACCGCCATGGTTTCGTTTTATGGGCTGTTTGCGAAGCCGAGTACAATCAGCGATCATCTTGCGATCGCCGCAGACTTTCTGCCGGCGGATGTCCTCGGAATTGTCAAAGATCAAATCGCCCGAGTCGTTGCCAAAGGTGATGCGAAGCTTAGCTTCGCTTTCGTATCCAGTTTTCTGCTCGCAACCTGGAGCGCCAATGGAGGAATGAAGGCTGTTCTCGATGCTTTGAATGTTTTTTATCAAGAAACGGAAAGGCGCGGATTTATCCGCCTCAACATTGTGTCGCTGGCATTTACGTTTAGTGGGCTCTTCGCGGTTCTCGTTGCCATTGGTTCTGTTGTCGCTCTGCCGATTGTGCTGTCTACGGTCGGCCTCGGCGGAGCAGGCGAAGTGGCGCTTCGGGTTGGGCGATGGCCAGTACTTGTTGCAATGACCCTCTTAGGTCTCGCCGCGCTTTACAGATTTGGTCCCAGCAGGCGCAAACCCCGATGGCGATGGATCACCTTTGGCAGTTTGGTTGCAACTGTTGTATGGATTGCTGGCTCGGCGTTATTGTCCTTCTACCTTACTAACTATGCAAATTATGATGCCATGTACGGCTCTCTAGGCGCGGTAATTGGTATGATGAGCTGGATGTGGATGTCTACTATCGTCATCCTCTTCGGAGCCGAGCTCAATTCCGAGATTGAACACCAAACAGCGAAGGACAGTACCGACGGTGATGATATGCCCATGGGCACCCGCGGCGCTAATGTTGCAGACACCGTGGGTAAGGCGATGGTGAAATAGTTCGCTTCTAAATGGCGCGCGATTGATGTGGGTCACGATCAACCCAGCTAACGCTGCATCTGCATGATCTGATCCATCGGCATCATGTTGTGGTTGAGGTTCGCCATGATCCACAGCGATCCCCCCATCAAAAGAATGACGATCAGAGTGCCGAAAGCCAGCGCCAACACATTGTTGGTGCTGTCGGGGCCTGTGGTGACGTGCAGGAACCATCCCCAAGGGAATCAACGCGCTGTGCTCCAGCGCGAAAGACCCGTTTCGCTCGTCTTCCAGCGATCGAGTTACCTCTGTAAAATATGAATAATTCCTATTTTGCAGAGGAGCTTCCGGCGCTTGCGGCAAGACTTCGAATTGTTCTGCAAGGTCCGAGCGGCGGCTTTCGCGCAAAGTGGACGGTCGCCAAAATAGCGACGTCGCCTAAGTGCTGCCAATTGCGGACATCTCGCAAGCTCGCAGGGAAATTAAACAGGAGGGTTCTTTCCATGATCGAAGGGATCAGCGCGGTCACACTGGGCACCCACGAAATGCCGCGAGCTGTCCGGTTCTACCGCGCGCTAGGCTTTGAGGTCCTGTATGGCGGCGGAGAGTCTTCATTCACCAGCTTTCGAGCAGGGACGAGCTATCTTAACCTTATCGCCCAGCCTGCCGAGCGGCGCTGGTCCTGGTGGGGGCGGGTAATTTTCTACGTTGCCGATGTTGACGCACTTTACGACCGTGCGCTCGCAGCGGGATACCAGCCAGCTACCGTGCCCCGCGATGCCGAATGGGGTGAGCGCTTCTTCCACCTAATTGACCCCGACCGCCACGAACTCAGTTTCGCTCAGCCTTTGCTCCCGGCTTCCGTCGGAGGGGCCTGCCATTCCAAGAGGCGCTGGGAGAGGGTATGGTGCTCCAATTATCCGCAACGGACCGAACTGAGGCCTGCCTCGCCGCCTGCCCTGCCACGCGGAAGTAACCCCGCATTAACCGCTAGCCCCGCACTGTGGTGTGACCTTCTGGTGTGCGGAGGACATCCGCGCTCGCTCAACGCGAAACATGGGGGATAGCCGATGAACGCTACCACTGGTACGGAAAAAATTGAATCGACTGAAGAGCACAGCAATCTAGCAGTGGTGTCGGAAGTCGAGGCCGGCATCCGCGACTTCGTCCGCAACGATGTCGCCTATCTGCGCCGACCAGCTTCGGACCTGCCGGGCAGCACCGAACCGGTCCTTGAGCCGAGCCCCGAGGTCACCGTCAACAACGTCAACTCGTTGATCCAACGCGTCGCTGGAGCTTCGATCTCGGAAATCGAAAACTTGATTTCCGAACTCGAAAGCCTGCGGGACCTGCTCCACGCCGAAGGTCAGCGCGTGCAGCGCGAGATTTCCGGCTATGCCCAACTCAGCCAAGCCGCCATGAAATCTACGCGCATGATCGCCGACAATGTCACGCAGTGGAAAGGCACTGCGGACGGGCTTCGCAATAGCTGATCCGCCGGAGCATCTTGTGGCCTGCCTAAAAAGACCCGCCGGTTCACGCCGGCGACTACTGGCCGTACTCGACAAGAATGACGTCGTGCACGCTCTTGATCGAATGAAACGGCGAAGAGTGCTGCGTCTGGTCGACTGACCAACCAATAGAAACCCGCAGTCGGGCCCAGCGGGCCTAACTTCTCGAACACGAAGGCCGGAAGCGGCCTGTCACCCGGAAAGTCGAAACTCCGCGCGCTGTTTAATTGGGCTCGCAGAGTCCTATCGTTGGTGGGGTCGCGCATTTCGCGCCTTCTGAGGCACCCCCCGCAGGGCAAAATACCGATACCAAGGTTT
>JADGPZ010000192.1 GCA_017882165.1 Candidatus Kapaibacterium sp. | reverse complement strand
GACGCGCTGGCGTGGCTGAAGAAGGAAGGGAAGAAGTACGTAAAGTGAGGAGTGTTACAACTCCTCCTCCGCCGCATCGCTTACCTTCAGCTTGCCCGCCTCGAAGAGCAGATATGACTTCATAAACTCCGTGATGTCGCCATCCATGACGGCTTGCACGTCGGTCTTGGCGACTTTTGTCCGGTGGTCTTTGACCATCGTGTATGGTTGGAAGACATACGACCGAATCTGCGAGCCCCACGTGATCTTCTTCTTCGTGCCTTCAATCGCGGAGAGACGCGCTTCTTCGAGTTCGCGGATGATTGCCACGATGCGCGATTTCAGCATCTTCATCGCACGCTCGCCGTTTTGCAACTGCGACCGCTCCTCCTGACATGCGGCAATGACCGTATGCGGATTTCCTTCCGTGTCGGTGTACTTATAGGTCAGCCGCACTGCCGTCTCAACCTTGTTGACGTTCTGGCCACCCTTGCCGCCCGCGCGGTATGTATCCCGCTGCAAGAGTGATGGATTGAGGACGATCTCCGCGTTGTCCTCCTCGATCACGGGATATGCATAGACGCTCGCGAAGCTCGTGTGACGCCGGGCGTTCGCATCGTAGGGTGAAATGCGGACGAGGCGGTGGACACCGTTCTCTGTCTTCAGGTAGCCGAATGCGTTCTCGCCCTCGATCTGGAGCGTCGCACTCTTGATACCGGCGGTTTCGCCCGCGAGTTCGTCGAGCATTCGGACTTTGTAGCCCTGCCGCTCGGCCCAGCGAGTGTACATCCGCTCGAGCATTTCGGCCCAGTCGCAGGCTTCGGTGCCGCCTTGACCGGCGTTGATCGTAATGATCGCGTCTTTGATGTCGTCCGGTTTGCTCAGCATGACGGCGACTTCCTGCGCGATGAGATCGTCGGTGAGCTTCTGGAATTCGTCGGCGACCTGCTCGGCCATCGACTCGTCCTCACGGGCCATCTGCGCGAGTTCATCGGCGTCGGAGACGCGGGCTTTCAGCTTCTCGTAATCTTCGCGCTCTTTCCGGAGGCGCGATAACTCCTGCATGGTTCGCTGAGCGCGCTTGGGATCGGACCAAAATTCTGTAGCGCCGGACTCTACTTCGAGTGCATCGATGCGCTTCTGCTTTTTAGCGAGGTCAAAGAGAGTCGCCGAGCTCCGCCAGGCGGCCCCGCAATTCGGCGATATGGGTAGGTGTGATTTCTGTTGTCATGAGGGGCGGGTAACACAGCGAGACGCTGGAAAGTCCCAACCTATTTCGTCAGTATTTCCCCGCCATCTTTTCGCACAACGACCGTATGCTCGAAGTGCGCGCTGGGTTTGCCATCGGCGGTGAGGACGGTCCACCTGTCCTTCGCTGTCTTGACGCGTGCAGTGCCCATGTTAATCATCGGCTCAATGGCGAGCGTCATTCCTTCGGCGAGTTCTAAGTTGGGGAAGCCTTCGCTGGCTTTGGGGACGTAGTTCGGGACTTGCGGGTCTTCGTGCAGATGCCGGCCAATGCCATGTCCGACCAACTCGCGGACAACGCCGTAGCCAGCCGCCTCGCAATAACCCTGAACCGCCTCAGCAATATCGAACAGCCGGCCACCCGTCCGCGCCATCGAAACTCCGAGCATGAGCGATTCGCGTGTCACGTCCATCAGCTTTTGCACCTCGGGTTTGATTGCGCCAACGGCGAACGTCCACGCGCCATCGCCGAACCAGCCGTCCTTCTCGACGCCGACATCGAACGATACGATGTCGCCCTCTTTGAGAGGCAATTTGGTCGGGAATCCATGCACCACGGCATCGTTAACCGAAACGCATGCCGCGAAGGGGAATGTCTGGCGTCCGACTTTGTATCCTTTGAATGCCGGTATCCCGCCGCGCTGGCGAATAAAGTCGTCGGCGGTAAGTTCAAGCTCAAGCGTGGTAATTCCGGGACGAACGAGCGACCCGATGTGGTTCAGGCACTCCGCGACGATATGCGACGAGACGCGCATCTTCGCGATCTCGCTTGCATTCTTGATGAGACGGGTGGCGTGACGGAACACTGTCTGAACCTTGATTTTATGGGATTGACAAGATTTCTGAGATTGAGATTAAGAAGATGAGCTTCATCTTCTTAATCTTCAAAATCTCTTAAAATCATGGTTCAGACTAATAACCTCCGACCCCGACTCTTCCTTTGATCTTCCCTTGCTTCATCAGGCCTTCGTAGTTGCGCATCGTGAGATGTGACTCGACTTGTTGCAACGTGTCCAGCGCGACGCCGACCATGATGAGTAAGCTCGTACCGCCGAAGAACTGCGCGAAATCGCTGGTCACGCCGAGATAGCTCACGAACGCCGGCAGAATTGCGACAATGGCAAGAAAGATCGCACCCGGAAGCGTGATGTGGGTCAGGATGTTGTCGATGTAGTCCGACGTGTGCTTGCCGGGCCGGACGCCGGGGATAAATCCGCCTTGCTTCTTCATCGTGTCCGCCACGTCGCGCGGATTGAACGCGATTGCCGTGTAGAAGTACGTAAAGAATACGATCATCACCGCGAAGACGATCGAATAGCCCATCGAGCGATAGCTGAAGAAGCTATTCAGGAAATCGCCGAAGCCGGTGTTCGGGAAGAACTGCGCGACTGTCGTCGGGATGAAGAGGATTGACTGCGCGAAGATGATCGGCATAACGCCGGCCGTATTGATGCGCATCGGTATGTGCTGCGTCACGCCGCCATAAACCTTGCGGCCAATCACGCGCTTTGCGTATTGCACTGGGATCTTCCGAATGCCCTGCGTCATCAGCACGACGAACGTAACAATCGCAACGAAGAACGCCCAGAGGACAAGTTCGACGATGATGTTATGCTGGTTTGTCGCGACCATCTGCACCTCGGTCAATATCGCGTTCGGGAAACGCGCGACAATGCCGATGAAGATGATGAGCGATATTCCATTGCCAATACCGCGCTCGGTGATCTGCTCTCCGATCCACATCATCAGCATACATCCGGCCGTCAGGCAGATGACCGTCGAGAATGTAAAGAAGAACGGATTCACGCCAGCCGCGACGACGCCCGTCTGCTTCGAAAGATAGACCGCCATACCGGAAGCCTGACCAATCGAAACGAGCACCGTGCCTAAGCGCGTGAGCTGCGTGATCTTTTTGCGGCCGTCTTCGCCTTCTTTTTGCAGCTTCTGGAAGTACGGTACGACCGCACCCAAAAGCTGAATGATAATCGAGCTGGAGATGTACGGCATGATGCCCAGGCCGAAGATAGCGGCGTTTTTGAACGCGCCACCGACGAAGAGATCGTAAAGCCCAAAGAGTGAATTGCTCGATGCCGACTGCTTATCGAGCGCGTTGAAATCAACGCCCGGCAAGGTGATGTGCGAACCAAGGCGCACGGCCATCAGGCAAAAGATCGTGAAGAGGATTCTATCCTTCAGCTCCTCGATCTTGAAGATGTTGCGGAAACTGTCTGTTAACCTGCTCATTCTTGTATTAGAAATGAGGAATTAGGAATGAGGAGTTAGGAATGAATTGAGTTCACATTCCTAATCCATCGTTGGCGATGGCCTCATTCCACATTCCTAATTATTTCTTTGCCTCCGAGAGTAACTGCTGGGCGGTACCGCCGGCCTTCTCGATCTTCTCGATTGCGCTCTTCGAGATCTTATGCGCCTGCACGCTGAGCTTTTGGGTCAGCTCGCCGTTGCCGAGGATCTTGACCGGCATTCCTTGCCGATTGATCAGACCCGCTTCCCAGAGTGTGTCCGGCGTGATCGTCTGCCCTAACGGCAGACGGCCATTCGCGACGCACAGTTCGAGTGCCTCGACGTTCAGGATCTGGTATTCGGTACGATGTGGAGAGTGGAAGCCGAACTTTGGCAGGCGGCGCGCGAGTGGCATTTGTCCGCCTTCGAAGCCGGCGCGGTACTTGTTGCCGGAGCGTGAACCGGCGCCGTTGGAGCCGCGTGTGGAGGTCGTGCCGTGCCCGGAGCCCTGGCCCCGGCCCACGCGCTTTCGATCTTTATTCGCACCCACGGCGGGGCGAGGATTACTGTGTCCCATTGTATTCGTTTATTTGTGACTAATTCGCGGAGTTTTCGTTCTCCGCTCGCATTTTCCCACAGGATTCCACCTGAGGAAAGGCTGTTAACAGGAATGGGCCGGGGGAGTTCCGGTAACTTCTCAGCCCCGAAGGGGCGGCATATCAATAGCCAGGGGTGAAGCGAAGCGGAACCCCTGGTCGGCGTTTTGTTTTGAGCTAAAGCCCCGGAGGGGCGGAATATGCTCAACAAGAGAACACGCGCGACATCGCTCGATTTTACTCACGATTATCTCATCGTCTATTTGGACGATGCCCGCGTCATGCAGATTCCGCTCATCTGGTATCCGCGACTCTATAACGCCTCACCGGAACAACTTCGTCATTACAATTGGATCGGTCGAGGCACCGGAATCGAGTGGCCGGATTTGGACGAACACCTCTCGGTCCACGGGTTTTTGACCGGGCAGCACTGAGCGCAAGGTGCGCGTAGAGTTGATTCCTTGAGTTAGGCAGTTGCCGCAAATGGGGACCCGGCTTCCCGGAAGAACGCGTGCATCGCCTCCGCTTCGCCCGGAAGCTGAACCTCCTGAATGTCAACGATTAGCCCATCCTCGAAACGGAGCAACTGATCGAACCGCGACTCGTGCCAGAGATCGCCAATCCGGACCTGGTCGATGAAATGGACGAGGCACGCTACGCCATTCAGCGGCTCTACTTCGGAAGAGTAAATCGTCTCTTCGAACATCTTTAGATAGAACCCATGAAGCTGCCGGTAGATGTTCGCGATGTTCTTGCGGCCCGAGTAATTGCCTTCCCAGTAGTGGTACTCGCACTCCTCGGCCAAAAGCTCAGCGGCCTCGTCGAAACGAGTCTGGTCGATCAGTGCCGCGAATTGCTGCGCGAGAGTTAGCATTGGAGACATGATTTTGGTTTATAACAAAAGTGGTAGACGGCGCAACTAACTTCAAGTGGTGGATGAGAATTCCGGGTTAGCGCCGCAAATGGAAGCGGAGGAGATGGTAATTCATGCGCTGCGTTATAGTATTATTTGAAGGTTGGGATGATTGATAATCATCGGAAGCCCAGGTAAAAAATCCAATATCATCAGAGTAATTACCTGTGAAAGCCTCGGTGACATCCGATTCCCAGAGATGTGCACGGAGGTACTCTTCGGTCTTAGCGAGAATGAGGTTAACGGAAATTCTGACGTGGTCTACAGAATCTACTGAAGGAGACCGCCAGCCGCTGTCTGCAACCATATCGTGCCACGACGAT
>JADGPZ010000191.1 GCA_017882165.1 Candidatus Kapaibacterium sp. | reverse complement strand
CAATCTCAATACGCTTACGGCGACGATTTCCTTCGATCCATCGAAGCTAACCTATCAGAACTACAACCCACCGGCCGGATGGACCACGGCATCCGTTACGCCGAATGGAAACAGTGTGCAATTCACAATTACGAACGGATCGTCCGTACCGACGCATCCGTTGGACATGGGCGCGACGGTGTTCCAAATTCACGATACTCATCCAGGGATGACGCTTGTGATGCTGAATGATCTCCGGTTGTACATCGGGCAGTCCGATGATGAGGTTTGTCTGAGTACTTCGGAGGACGAGATGTGGGGGATTGAGATACTGCCTCCGGCAGGCGTTTCGGAATCATCCCTGTCGCAATCGATTCGAATTCGTCCGAATCCTTTTGAGGATCGCATCCTCATTGATGATCCTGACGGTACATTGTCCTCCGTTGAAATAGTCGATGTGCTCGGACGATCGCTCCAATCCGAAATAGTGCGGATGGCCAGTGTAGCACAGATCGAGACGGGCAGCTTGCCACCGGGCACGTATTTCGTCATCTGTCACGCGGCAGATCAGATGTTGTCCTTCCGCGTGACGAAAGCGCGCTGATCGTGCGCAGCGTAGGCGCGAGCCGGGAGCCTTTTCCTCCCGCGCGAGGGTTAGTGCGCCGATGATGCAACACGATTCCAAACCCTCGCCAGCCATAGATACTTCCACGTATTCGGATGGCGGACCGATCACGATCACGCTGCCCGATGGTTCGCAGCGAACCTATCCGCGCGGCACGACGGGTTTGCAAATCGCGCACTCCATTTCGCCAAGACTGGCGGATGCAGCGCTTGGGATTTATGTCAACGGCGTCCCTTATGATCTTCCGACTCCCATCACGCAGGATGCCAGCGTTCGCATCGTCCAGTGGCGCGATGACGAAGGCAAGAGCATTTATTGGCATTCGAGCGCGCACTTGATGGCTGAAGCTGTCGAGGCGATCTATCCTGGCACACGGTTCGGCATTGGTCCGCCAATCGAAAATGGTTGGTACTACGACATGGAGCTTCCCGCTGGTGTCAAGCTCACACCTGAGGATTTGACCGTGATCGAAAGCAAGATGTACGAGCTTTCGAAACGTGATGTTCCATACCAGCGCATTTCGAAGGAGTACAACGAAGCGGTCGAATACTTCAAGGCCAAAGGTGATTGGCTGAAGCTCGAATTGCTCGATGGTCTGAAGGGTCAGCCAATCACCTTTTACGAGCAGGGCAATTTTGTCGATCTGTGCCGAGGTACGCACGTGCCATCAACCGGCAGAATCAAATTTCCGAAATTGCTCTCGATTGCTGGTGCCTATTGGCGCGGCGATGAAAAGCGCCCGATGCTCACTCGCGTCTATGGCGTGAGTTTTCCGACGAAGAAGGAACTCGACGCGTTCATCCTCGCGCGCGAGGAAGCAGAGAAGCGCGATCATCGCAAGATCGGCAAAGAGCTTGAGCTGTTCATGATTTCGCCGAAGGTCGGTCTGGGGCTGGTGCTCTGGCTGCCGAACGGTGCTGCACTCCGGCAGACGCTGGAGACCTTCCTCAAGAAGGTCTTGCGCAAGCATGGCTACGACCAGGTGATCTCGCCACACATCGGCAACATCGAGCTCTACAAGACCAGCGGCCACTATCCGTATTATAAAGATAGTCAGTTTCCGCCGATCCAGCTTGAGGACGAGGCGTACTTGCTGAAGCCCATGAATTGTCCGCATCATTTTACGATGTTCAATGCAAAGCCGCATTCCTACCGCGATTTGCCGGTACGGTTTGCGGAGTTCGGCACGGTCTATCGCTACGAACAGACCGGCGAGTTGAGTGGAATGCACCGCGTCCGTGGATTTACTCAGGACGACGCACATATCTTTGTAACACCGGAGCAATTGCGTGACGAATTATGCGATGTCATTAAGCTTACCCAATACGTCAGCAAGGTTGTAGGGTTAACCGGATTCCGCGCGCGTCTTTCGTTTCGCGATAAAGAAAATGTCGAGAAATACGGTGGCTCCGACGAGCAGTGGGAGCGCGCTGAGCGTGATGTCCGCGAAGCGGCCGAGGCCATGGGTCTTGAATACACCGTCGGCATTGGCGAGGCAACATTCTACGGGCCGAAGATTGACTTCATGCTCAAGGATGCGATCGGCCGCTCGTGGCAGCTTGGCACCGTGCAAGTTGACTATGTCATGCCCGAGCGCTTCAACATGGAGTATATCGGCGCGGACGGACAGAAGCATCGTCCGGTTGTAATCCACCGCGCGCCGTTCGGATCGTTCGAGCGATTTTGCAGCTTGCTCATCGAGCACTATGCCGGCAACTTCCCGACATGGCTCGCGCCGGTGCAGGTCGTCGTACTTCCGATCACGGATGGACAAGAAGCGTATGCCAGGGAAGTCCTTGCAGCGCTCGAAACACTCGGTATTCGGGTGAAGCTCGACGCATCGAACGAGAAAGTAAACTCGCGTATTCGCGATCATGAGATGAAGAAAGTCCCGGTCATGCTCGTACTCGGCGAGCGCGAGCGCGAGGCGCGCTCGGTCGCGATCCGGCGGCACGGCAAGGGCAACGTCGGAACGGTTTCGCTGGACGAGGCATTAGCGGTGCTTCAGGCGGAATGCGCGATTCCGGATTAAACCGTAAAAGGGCTTATGCCCTCGTTTACCATAACGATTTAGATACTATTTGAACAATTTCGATACGATTGCGGCACCCGAGGTAGAAACCAAGGACGCCGAGCCTTCCGAACCCAAGCCTCACACACCCGTTAGCGTAGGGGGCATGACGCTGAAGAAGCGTCCGAACTCTCGTGCTTCCAGCGAAGCGTCTGGCGTAGCGCCCGGCGCAACGCCTGCTGCTGCACCGGGCGCTGCCAGTACAGCGGTGCTCACACCTCGGGTCGGGCCACCACGGGCAACGCTGCGCCCAGGCGGACCAAGTCCGGCAAAGGTCTCCAAGCGCATGGAGCGCTTCAGCCGCGTCATGCCGAGCCGCGATCCCGGCGTTCGGATGAACGAAAACATTCGCGTCCCGGAAGTTCGCGTCATTGATTCCGAAGGGGTCATGATCGGCGTTATGTCGCCGAAGGATGCGATCGAAATCGCTCGCGCCAAGCATCTCGACCTGATCGAGATCGTCCCCAACGCAAAGCCACCTGTCTGCAAGATCATCGACTTCGGCAAGTGGAAGTACGAGCAGCAGAAGAAAGATAAGCAGGCCAAGAAAGCGTCGCACCAGCAGCTTCTGAAGGAAGTCCGTTTCCATCCACGCACCGATACGCACGATTTCGAGTTCAAAGTGCGCCATGCACGCGCTTTTATCGAAGAGGGGCATAAGGTCAAGGCCTACGTTCAGTTCAAGGGCCGCGAAGTCAGCTACAAGCAGTTTGGCGAGAAGTTGCTCACCGATTTCTGGAAGCGCATCGAGGACATCGCAAAGATCGATCAGAACATGTCCATGATGGGCCGGACGATGTCCATGGTACTCTCACCGGCTGGCAAGAAGAAGTCTGCCGCCGAAGTCAAGGCCGAGGCCTTGGGTGAGGTTAAGCCCAATGCTACAATTAAGCCCAAGGCCACGCCTAAGCCCAAAGCTGCGCCCAAGAAGAAAGCACCGCCTGTAGACGAGATCCCTGTAGCCGAGATCTCCGAGCCTGAAGCACCTGACGCTCCCGCGAGCGGCGAAGCCGAAGCGAGCAGCGAAGCCGAAGCCTAATCCGCGCAATTCTGATTTTGGTTTTGGTTCAACTGACTGGACCCCAGTAATGGGTGAATGTCCCATTGAATCAATTCCCAAAAATCGTCGGCGAAATCCGCTCTGGCTTCGCAACCATGGTTGCGCAAGCCAAATCCGTGTAATCCAGGTTCTATTCTTCCGCCAGTCCCAAGTTGTGCATTGCCGTGAGGCGGTAGCCGATAGGCAAGTGCAGCCCAGTTCACCGAATCGGAATCGAAGCGAGGGCATCCCTTCCATAATACTATAACGCGGCCCGAGCTTCCGGCTGTTCCCGCGACATCATAAAATTATATACTAAATCTAAGATTTACTAAATAATTCATAGTTCTCGTTTTGTAATTAGTGAAGAGACCCCTTCCATCTATTACAACGTTGTTCGACCCTCCCGGCATCGCAAGTTTTCGATGAATTCTGAAAAATGAATTCGCTTGCTATGTGGTATCTTGAGGAAAAGTGGCACAGCCGTTCTCGGCTGTGAGTCGATCTTTTAGATCGACTCATCATAGGAGCGACGCGGACTAAAAGTCCGCTCCCACAGCCGAGAACGGCTGTGCCACTGTTTTTTGACACTTCCAACTAAATTATTGTAGTTTTGCACCATGAGCAAGACCATCCTCCAGTCTGGTTTCGAAATCACTCGACGGAACCTCCCACATTGGGAATCGGCTGGTGCTGTATATTTCGTGACGTGGCGCTCGGTGCGAGGTGAACTTCCCGAGGCCGCACGCGAATGCCTCGAAAAAAGAATCTATGCCGGTCACGGCGTTTGGTTTACGCTCTATGTCGGTGTCATCATGCCCGACCACGTGCATCTGATTATTCAACCGCTTCCCATCAAAGAGTCAAACCCGATCGAGTACCCGGCGCTTGGTATGATCCTGAGAGGCATCAAGGGTTCGAGCGCGCGAGACATCAACGCGTTACTCGGGACAACCGGAAGTGTTTGGCAGGACGAGCGATTCGACCGCATCATCCGGAACGAGAAGGAGTTTGCAGAGAAGTACCGGTACATCCTGTACAATCCGGTCAAGGCGGGTCTGATCCAGCCGTGGGAGATGTACCGGTTCTACCTGTGGCCGCCGGAAGTACGAGAAATCATGTTGAAGGGTGGTGGCGGTGCTGTAGCGTAAATGCTTCGCAATGGATTAGTCGCACCCGCCGCGGCGGGTTCTCGGATGTGGTTGCAAATTCGATAGTGGCACAGCCGTTCTCGGCTGTGGGAGCAAAGGAGGCAGTGGCACAGCCGTTCTCGGCTGTGGGAGCAAAGGAGGCAGTGGCACAGCCGTTCTCGGCTGTGTAGCGGACTTTTAGTCCGCGGCCCGCCGGAAGAGTCGATCTAAAAGATCGACCACACAGCCGAGAACCCGCCGCGGCGGGTGCCACTTCGCACAACTCATGTCGGAGCGGATGACCACGAGGTAAGCAAGAAGCGCGAATGTTTTTTCGGCGAGGCTGTTACCTTTGGGGCATTCATTGGTCTTCTTAAGATGGAGGATTAACGTTATGAGAGGTTTCGCATTGATGGCAACGATTGGCAGCCTCAGCGTCGCGCTCACAGACACGGTAAGCG
>JADGPZ010000078.1 GCA_017882165.1 Candidatus Kapaibacterium sp. | reverse complement strand
TAGCTTATTCATGAAAATATCAGGCTGCGAGCCGCTCGTGATCGAGCGGTTATCCTCCCAAGCAATGAAAGCGTTGCCTCTGCCATCGTCACTGATCGCTGGATTTTGCCGCCCGTTCTTTCCAAGCCCGACTGGCAACCCCGTGTCCGGATACGCCAGCGTGCCGTTGGCCTTGATGTGCTGGGCATAGATGCAGTTGCCGAGGGTGCTAAAACGACTGTCCAGCCACGCGACGTAGGCTCCGCCGTTGTTGTCGGTCGTAATGACAGGGTATCGCTGATTCGCGCTGCCCTTGCAAACCTGGATACCCTGGCGCCTCCATTGAGGAACGCCGGTTCTGTCGATGCGCTGGGCGTAGATGTCGAAGCTGCCGTTGGCACGCGCATCCTCCCACGTAACGATGGCGCCGTCCGCTCCATCCGAAACGATTGCAGGATAATCCTGCTGCCCGACGGTGTCGCAGATCATCGTGTTGCGCGTGGAATCCGCTGTCCATTGCGCACGGGCATCACCTCGCGGCAATACCGCGAGCAAACAGAAAACCGCAAGAACACAGGCGAAGAACGCCTTTCTCTGAGGGGGCCTCATATTCGGTGCAAGATAAGTGGATACAGAAAACTACATCAGACCTGTGAAAGCGAAAATCATTCCAAATCCGGCGTGAAACGACATCTCTTCGAAAAGTGGTCGCCAGTAACTGATGTAAATGGTTAAAACACTTTCATGGCAGAATCATAACAATGAATTCGCTCATAAGAAAACCCAAACAACAAAAGCCGCCAAGTCATTTATTCTCAAAGGCTCCGTAGGGGCGTTTCGCTGACTGGCCTGATTGTGGCCGATTGCCAATGTGCTCGAACCGCTCTTTCCGGGAGATCGACTCCGCCGCGGCGGACTTACGAGCATTATGATTTGACGGACAAGGAGATTAGGATTGTGTAGGGGAGTAGGGACGTATAGCGTACGTCCTTTAGATGTACCGGCACAATTCCGGTTTATGACAGCGTCTGGGACGTGCGCGGCACGTCCCTACAGCCGTCGCGGAAGCCATCTTCGGCGTCTCGCCCACCTCGCCCCATGGGTTCCACGCGTGCAACCAAAACCACACGCGACCTGAGCGGCCGGTGTGGGGGCGCTTTGCTGCTTTAGCAAGAGTCAGCCCGGGGCGGGTTTTCGAAACCGGAACGTTTTAGTCCGATATTGTGTATTTCAGAACAACCGCCTACTGGCGGCTCCTTTGTCGCCGTTTTGCAAGACCCGCAACATTCACGTTGCGGGTCTTTGCGTAAGTGCAGGCTGCGAAACCCGACCACAATTTTTCGGAATTCATCGAAAACTTGCGATGCCGTCCATGGTGAACCTTGTTATATAGGGTGGAAGGGGTGAGATCATCGGTGATCTCACCATCGCTTCGCTTGAATTACCGGATCGACGTGCCCGGCTGGCACTATGGGGACTAAGGTATAATTCGTGTAAGTCGTTGTGTGGTATAGTGTTCCAGTAAGCCTGCAACAGATCGGCGTCGTTTCGATGTTATATTAATATAGGGATTCTCTTCACATTCCGATTCGGTGAACTGGGCTGCATTCTGTGAGAACAGATGCACTACTTGGGACTGGCGGAAGAAGCGAACCTGGATTCCCGCCCCCGATCAGGTCGAGAGCAGGCCCGGAAATGACAAAGAGACTACGAAGCCAGCGTCTTCGCTTTCTCGACGGCTTCCTCGATGGCGCCGACCATATAGAAGGCATTCTCGGGCAAGTGATCGTACTCGCCGGCGAGGACGGCCTTGAAGCTGCGGACGGTGTCCTCAAGTTTCACGTAGCGGCCTTCGAGTCCGGTGAACTGCTCGGCGACGAAGAACGGCTGCGAAAGGAATCGTTGCACGCGGCGCGCACGATTGACGATGACCTTGTCCTCGTCGGAGAGTTCGTCCATGCCGAGGATATTGATGATGTCCTGCAAGTCTTTGTACTGCTGCAAAATTTTCTGCACGCCACGAGCAACGTCGTAATGCTCATCGCCGACAACATCCGGCGACAGAATGCGGCTTGTTGAATCGAGTGGATCGACAGCGGGATAAATACCGAGTTCGGAGATCGAACGCGAGAGCACGGTCGTTGCATCCAAGTGCGCAAAGGCTGTGGCCGGCGCGGGATCGGTGAGATCGTCGGCGGGCACGTAAATGGCCTGCACCGAAGTGATCGAGCCTTTCTTGGTCGACGTGATGCGCTCCTGGAACTGGCCCATCTCGCTCGCAAGCGTCGGCTGGTAACCAACGGCGCTCGGCATACGTCCGAGAAGCGCGCTAACTTCAGAACCAGCTTGCGTGAAGCGGAAAATGTTATCGATGAAGAGCAGAACGTCTTTGCCTTCGACATCGCGGAAATACTCGGCGAATGTGAGTGCGGTGAGACCAACGCGCTGGCGCGCTCCGGGCGGCTCATTCATCTGCCCGAAGACGAGGACGGTCTTATCCAAGACGCCGCCTTCGGACATTTCGAGGTAAAGATCGTTACCCTCGCGGGTACGCTCGCCGACACCGCCAAATACGGAATAGCCGCCGTGGTGCATCGCGATGTTATGGATCAGCTCCATGATGACGACCGTCTTGCCGACGCCCGCCCCGCCGAAGAGACCCGTCTTGCCGCCCTTCGAGTACGGTTCGAGCAAGTCGATGACCTTAATGCCGGTTTCGAGGATTTCCGAGCTGGTCGTGAGTTGCTCGAAATCCGGTGGATCGCGATGGATGGACCAGGAGAATTCGGACTTGATCTGCTCGCCGCCATCAATCGTCTTGCCGATGACATTGATGAGGCGTCCAAGCGAGTTCGGTCCGACCGGCACCGAGATCGGCGCGCCGGTATCGACGACTTTCATGCCACGCACGAGACCATCGGTCGTATCCATTGCGACGGCGCGGACGCGGGACTCGCCCAAGTGCTGCTGGACTTCGCAAATCAGCTCTTCGTCGTTGCCATCGACGCCCTTGCGCGTGATACTCACCGCGTTCAAAATCGAGGGCAGCTTTCCACCGGGAAAATCTACGTCAACGACCGGCCCGATAATTTGTACGATTTCTCCTTCGTTCATGCGTTCCTATTTGTTTTCCCCTCCGAACTGTGGAAGGGACGGTGGATGAGCAGCGCAACCATGGTTGCGCTGCTCATCCACCGAGGGGTGGTAAATGTCGCGCGCCTAACGTTTCGGCATGGAATCCCGTTCGAAGTGGATGATCGCTCATCCACCGGAACCGTCAATACTCACAATTTAGCAACGATAATGAACTCCGCACACTTGCATCTGATTCTGAACCATATTCCGGTTTTCACAACAATTTTTGGCCTTATCCTCATCATTGCGTCACGCATCGGCGAGCGGCCTGCAACGCTGAGGATCGGACTCTACACTCTGATCGCCGGCGCGATATTTGCCGTCCCAGCCTATCTGACGGGCGAACCGGCGGAGGATGCAATCAAGCATCTGAGCGGCATCGGATCCGTCGACGCGCATGAAGAGATCGCTGGAATCGCTTTGGCTTGCTCGGCACTGCTTGGTGTCGTTGCGGCAGTGATGGCGCTTCGAATGCGTGCCCACGTCATTCCATCGCGATCCTTTGTGATCGCCTTGCTCGCGCTCGCGACGGTGAGCACCAGCCTCTTTTCAGTGACCGCGTATTTCGGCGGGCAGATCCACCATACGGAAATCGCGGCAGCGCAATCGGGTCAGACGCAGACGGCGCCGGACAACGACGGGGACAAGAATTAGGCTACGATTAGTAGAATATGTGTACCTGCCCGGTCCACTGGCCGGTGTAGGTGGCCTCTCCGCCGTAGGGATTTTTGTGGAGGACGCGGTATTCGGGCCGAATTTCGATATACGGTAACGGGAAGAATTCGAGTCCGACCAAAAATCCCTGTGCCCATGCCAGTGAGACGCTGGGATACATTTCGGTCTGTCCCCAATCGTATCGCCACACGGTGGCAAGCCATGGGGCAAGCTCGTAGCTGCCGATTACGCTGAAGTTGCGGACGATGCGGTTGTCGGCGTTCTTCGAGTAAAGTGATTCGAAATAGAATGTTGACTTATCCGCGAGTCCAAATCCCGCGAAGACATTGATCATATAGAAGGAGCCATTCGAAAGGATGGATCCACCAAGTTCGCCATTGATTCCTTGATCGAGTAATTGAGGCCAGAGCATCACGCGAGCTGAAACGCTTGGGTGAGAGAAGTCTGTGTTCGAGTTGACCGTGCCGATCGTCGGATCGATGAGCGAGAGATTGTAACCATTGAACACGCCAGCGTTCAGCGTCAGCCACTTCATGCCTTCGTAAGTAATCTCGGCGCCAAGTTCGTTGTAGTATGGCGGGATAAGCACGATGGATTGCGAGGCGGCTTCCTCATGCGCGAACAGCGTATGATCGTCCTGCCGGATACTGATGCTTGGCTCGATCATGCCAACGCGAATCGAGGGCATCGTGAGGCTGGGTTGATATTGAATTGCAGCATCGTAATCGGTCTCGCCCGGATAGAGCGAACCATTGCGAGCGCGCTCGACCAAACTCGCAATGTTCCAGTTTGTGGATGCAGTGATCTCGTGAGTCGCCTGAATACCGAGTGAGACAGAAGTCTGCATCGGAATCAGCATCGACTCTCCGGTGCGCGAGAGCCGCACCTGCTGAAGCCGTCCATCGAAGCCGGGGACGAGCAGTCCGCCTAACAAGCTATTAGTCGGACTTGACGGGGAGGCCGAGGTGTCTTCAGACAGCCCGTGCCATTTGAAAAGTCCAGTCTCGTTCATCATCTCCCATCCGAGCTGCGTGCGAAGACCGCTTCCCTGCGGGTTGAAGTGGCACACAGAACAGCGTGTTCCGGTCAGCAAGGAGAAGCGCGGAATGGCACGTGCGTTACGCGCGACGAGCGGTGAAAGAAGCAGCAACGCCGCCATGAAGGCGGCGTTGCAAATCTGTCTCAGTTGTTTTGAGCGCCGTGGTTTACCCAGGCGCGGATCTTTGCGATCGTGCATGCGTCGAGTGGTGTGCCGGTGACCGGCATGAGAAAATTGGGAGGTGTGCCGGTGAGTCCGCCGACGAGTTGACCGTTCTTCGCAACGGTCTGGACGCCGGAGTAGGTAGAAAGATTGATACTGCCGGAAGGATTCGAACCGGAATGGCATCCGAGGCAATTCGTCGAGATCACACCGCTCACAAAACCAGAGTAAGTGACGGCTGTCGTATCGCATCCCCCCGATGTGTCGGGCGGACATGCGTTGTTGAGCGCGCCGTCGTTGATCCATCGAGCGATGAGATTCATCTGCGTGGACGTGAGTGGCGTGCGGCCTGATGGAGGCATTTTGTTTTCGCCGGAGCCGGAAAGCACACTGTACAGTCTGCTCGACGAAGCGTTGCCGCTGCGAACATAACCCATGATGCCAGCATACGTCGTCAGATCGCGGACTTCACCACCGCCGGAAGTGTGGCAGCCAGCCATCGTGCAGTTACTATTGATGATCGGCTGAATATCGCGAGTGAAGCATGGCATGGTGTCAGGAACGCTCAACGTCACAGTTGCCTGCGCCGACACCGTCGTATCTGCGAGCGCCGTTGCCTTGACTATTGCTGTTGAACCCTGCGATAGCGAGCTGGGCGCGCTGTATTGTCCAGTAGCCGAAAGCGATCCAAGTCCGCTGACGAGCTTCCAGGTAACGCCGGTATTTGCATTGCCGGTTACCGTTGCGGTGAACTGTTGCGTTTGGCCGGCTTGCAGCGTAATGGATAACGGCGAGAGGACGAGTGCAACTTTGTGCGTCGTGTCAATCGGCTGTTTTGTTATTGTAATCACGGCGTCCGCATAGCGGGTGGTATCTTCATTCGAGCGAGCGCGGACGCTGACGAGCACAGGACTCACCGCAATCGTTTGCGGTGCCACGTACAATGTCGTGTTACCGTTCGTGGTCAATGTGCCTGGTGTACCGCCGACGATCGACCACTGGACGGTGCTATCGTGCTGGAATCCGGTGACACTTGCAGTCAGCGTAATGGACCCGGCGGGTGCAATCGTCGCGGTCTTCGGACTGATGGAAACCTGGATCCCTGCGGAGCTGCTGGAGCCATTTGCCGGTGCAAGAATCCGATAATCGCAGCCAGCACTTCTGAATGCCGCAACCGCAATGAGAAGAAGGAACGCGGAGTGGCCGTATCCACGCCATAAGCTTTTCGGGGCAATCCGTAAGCGTCTCATGGTCTAACTTAACTTAATGCGCAGTTGATTGTTCGCGGCGTCATAAACTCCGTCGTATCTATAAAGCGGAGTGGAAGCAGGCCCTTGTGTGACCGAACCATCGAGTCCGAAATGCGAAAGATGGCACGCGCAAAGAATGTAACCATTCGTGAGCGTCGAGTTCACCGCGCAGCTCTGGTGCGTACACTTACTCGAAAGCGCGCGGTAATCACTGGCAGCGACCATCGTCACAAGCAGCGGCATGTTGTCCGAACCCGTTAACGTGGGCACGAGCTTCATCGGATTCGATGCCGATAGGTCGGAAACGTCAACGGGAACACGGCCGTCCGGGCCCGGCGGCGGCGGCGGCGGGATCGCCATGTTCGGGATCGAGGTAGGCGCGCAGGCTTCCATCAAAACAGTGGGAGCGACGAAGGCAGCAGCCGAAATGGCCGTCCCGCACGTTGCAATGAATGTTCGTCGGTTCACGTCTACTTTTTCAGATCGTTCGTTATGGCAAACAGGGGCACATTCGCAAGAGTACCAAAGTCGTGCCAAGTGGAATATGGTTTCCCACTCCTCGTATCTGATCATCTCGGGCAGTATTCTCCCCCAGTAATGGAACACCGTTACTCCGATTATCTAACATTATCAGATTATCAATTGTCAGTCGTTGGTTCTTGCTCGAAACAGGGATTGCCGACCCGTACTCGAGACTCTTGCTTGTCAGGAAGACCTTTAGGCATGGTGGCCGCTTCCTTCTTTGGGTCAGTTTTCCGGCGGCTATCCACAAATTATTCTCCACCTGATGTGATTTGGAATTACATCTCGATCACATTCGGTTAGCTCATCATGCAGCCCCGTTTCATATTCCTAACTTGTCATTGAACCAGTGAGCCTCGAGCCGATTCCGCAGAAAGTTGTTCCGGGTTTCCGGAGCAGCCGCAATTATCTGAAGTCGTTCAGCGAGCTGTTCGAAAAACTCGCGCCCGGTGGACTTGTGCCGCCGCAGGCCGTCGCGTTCGAGCAATCGCTGCTCGGCGCGATGATGATCGACAAGACTTCGGCGAACAAAGCGCTTGAGATTCTTGGCGAGCGAGGCTACGACGACTCGCCGTTCTACCGCGACGCGCACACGATGATCTACCGCGCGATGATCACGCTTGATAATCGCTCCGAGCCGATCGACTTGCTCACGGTCACCAACCAACTCCGGTTGGATGGCCGGCTCGATGAGGTCGGGGGACCATCCTATCTGGTTGAACTCACGACGCAAGTCGTAACAACCGTCAACATCGAAAGCCACGCGCGGGTCGTGCTCGAAAAGCACATTGCGCGCGAGCTGATCCGCATTTGCGAAGAGATCAAGCTCCGTGCCTTCGAAGGCGAGTTCGATACCTTCGACTTGCTTGACGAAGCCGAAGGATTTCTCTTTAAACTCTCAGAGACGCGGCACCGGCGCAGCTTCAAGCAGATGAAGACGCTTGCTTTCGAGACGATGAAGATGCTGGACCGCATCAAAGGCCAGCACAATGGATTGACCGGCGTAACGACCGGCCTTGCCGATCTCGATAATCTCACCAGCGGCTGGCAGAAGTCCGATCTGATCATCCTCGCGGCACGACCATCGCAAGGCAAGACGGCGCTCGCGCTGAACTTCGCGCGCGCTACGGCGATGCACTCGAACCCGCTATTCAAAACGCCAGTCGCCATCTTCTCGCTCGAAATGGGTGCGATGCAGCTTGTGCTACGTCTGCTCTGTGCGGAAGCGAAAGTCGATATGCAGCGTGCGCGCACAGGCCGCATGGACGACGCCGAGTGGCGCAACATGTCCATGGCGATCGGTCGTCTATCGGATGCGCCGATCTTCATTGACGACACGCCAGCGATCACTCCGCTCGAAATTCGCGCCAAGTGTCGCCGCCTGAAAGCGCAGCACAATATCGGCCTCGTCATCATCGACTATCTGCAGCTCATGAGCGCGGGTCACAACATGGAGTCCCGCGAGCGAGAAATCTCAATGATCTCGCGCTCGATGAAGGCGCTCGCGAAAGAGTTGGATGTTCCCGTGATGGCACTCTCGCAGCTCAATCGTGGTGTCGAATCACGCAACGATAAGCGCCCGATGCTCTCAGATCTTCGTGAGTCCGGCGCGATCGAGCAGGACGCGGACATCGTCATGTTCATCTATCGCGCCGAGACCTACGGCCTTGAAAAAACAATGGTGCGCGGCGAAGCGGTGGACTCGCAAGGCATCGCGGAGATCATCGTCGGCAAGCAGCGTAACGGCCCGACCGGCGAAGTGGCCGCGACATTCCAAAAGCACTTTGGCCGTTTCGAGAACTACACGAACTGGCCGGCCTTCGAGGCGCTGCCGGAGCCTTCTATGGGTGGCGAGGCTGCATTCTAATGATTGCCCTCCGCCTCGCCCGCGAACTAACGTATCAACTGGATCATGCTGGCGAGCATGAGCGGCTGGCGCGTCTTGGCTCGCGTGCCTGAGCGCGCGGAGGAAGTCTGAACCATGCTTTTAGGAGATTTTAGAGATTAATTAGATTGTTGCACTACAACTTGAATCCAATCTCTGGAATCTCGTAATCTCATAAAATCATGGTTCAGACAAACCAAAAATCTCTCATCGTGCTCAGCGCCCCTTCGGGTGCGGGCAAAACAACCATTGCTCACGCCATACTCGCGCGGCATTCGCAGGATTTGATTTTTAGCGTTTCGGCCACGACGCGCGCCATGCGCGAGGGCGAGCGCGATGGGGTTGACTATTATTTCCTGACGCGCGAGAAATTCGAGGACTTAATCCGCATGGGTTCTCTCATCGAGCACGAAGAGATCTTCGGCAACTACTATGGCACGCCTGTGGGCGAAATCGATCGGGCTCGCGAGATGGGCAAGCGGCTTGTATTCGACATCGATGTGAAGGGAGGACTTTCGATTCGCAGCAAGTTTCCGGATGAGAGCCTGCTCATCTTCATCGCGCCGCCGGACATGCACATCCTCGAGCGCCGGTTGCGCGAACGCAAGACGGAGCCAGAAGAAATAATCCGTCATCGGCTCGACCGGGCGAATATGGAGATGGACTGGGCGACTGATTACGATCATATCGTCGTCAACGACGATCTGGAAGAGGCTATCGCGGAGGTTGAGGAGATCGTATTCGATCCGAACCCATAATGGCGAAACCCGAAGCGGATTTTCAGCGTTTGATGCCCGCCTTAAGAACCCGGTCGAATACACGAACGATTACCCAATGGCCATCAAGCACGAAAAGCAGATAGATAAGCAGCACGTCAGCATTACCCCGGTGGATTTGCGGGAAATGGCGATCAAGGGTCAGTCGCTATACCAGGCGATTGCGATCACGGCGCGGCGCGCCCGGCAGATCAACGATGAGATCAAGACCGAGTATCAGGCCCGGATTTCGACCCTTGTGCCCGTCGAGCTCGATGAGGACGAGGAGTTCGAGGCGCCGAATTTCGACCAGCTCAAGATTTCGCTCGAAATCGATAAGCTTGGCAAGCCGACGCTCGAAGCGCTCGAGGAATTCCAGAACAATAAGCTCGATTTCCGATTCCGGGATCAGGAGTAGCAGCCCACCCTGACTCAAATATTACTTGTTGCGCCACCTTTCTGCTTGGGGTGGCGTCTTTGTTTTAAAAGTGGCAAATTCTGTCTTTGTAGAAAGCCACTCCAGAATCCACAGAGTTACATGCCTTTCAGTATCGGTCAATTCGTGAAAGACCTTTAATATCAAGGCTTCCAGCGCATCATGTCGAGCAAGCTGCGCACGGCATTCGCCCAAATTTAGGCCGTCGAAAGATGTTATCGCTCAGTAAATTTTTGGCGATTCCTTGCACACCCCGCTATGAATATATTATATTTGAGAGACGGAACTCCACACAAGGGCTTCCGCCGCCCGATTTATGCGTGTCCGGCACTCGGATTCGCATGCAACCGGAGCGCTGTGATTCAGTCCGTGAAGCAGTGTTCTGGATCGGGCAAGGATGAACGCTCGCATACGCGAGGCGCGTACGCGGGGATCATCCGCGATGGTTCGTTAATTTGATCTGAATGTCAAGGGAGTTTTTGACTACGCTTGTGCCGCTCTCAGCTCGACTGGATGAGCGATCAGCCACCGCGCGATCGCGCTGTGGGATACGGAGACGCGCGAAGTAGCTTATGTTCTTGATGTTTTTTGCGCATACTTTGACCTACCTGGCCCCGGACCGCTCCAGCGAGCGGCCTGTGTGGGCGTCGTCACTGAACCGTCTTTTAAATTTTAAGTCGACGAGCAATCGTCTGCTGTGCATGAGCGATCATGCACGTCACCAAAGAAGTTTTTATCATCCGGTACTCTAACGAGTCTCGAACTCACAGATAGCAACTCGTATGAAACGATTTTTAGCTTTGCTTGCAACCGGCGCTTTCGTCGGTCTCGGTCTTTCCACGAGCGCCTTCGCTCAGACCCGCGCCATCGGCGCCGGTGCCCTCGTGCTCGACGATAATCTTGGTCACAAGATCACTGTCCAGACTCCGCAATTTGGTAGTCAGGCTTGGACCAACTGGTCAACGGCTGGATTCCCGGCTTTGACGTGGACCGCGCCAATCCCCCCGGCATCGGGAGCACAAGGTGGATTCGTCTACGCAGGTCCGCTGACAGGAGGGCCTGCACCCATGCAGTTACTCTATTGGGTCTATCCGGGCCTCACAAGCAATGCTAACGGAACTCCCACTCCTGGTGGAGCGACTGGAGCCTGGAATTATGCAACGCCAGCGCAACTCGGCCTTCTCGCTGCGAATCCTGCTTTGGGGATCAATGTCATTCCTAAGAGCGATGGCGCTGGTGGCCTCGTCGCATCCGGCCTCACCGATAACGGGACCGTCTCGACTTCCGAAGCCGTCAGTCTTACGGGTGGCCTGAGTGTTACCGGTGGCCTCACATTGGTGGGCTCTACCGCGCACGGCGTCGTCGTTGCTGAAGGCGCAAGCGCCGTCGCGAGCACGGTGGCTGGCCTCGCCGGTCAGGTCCTGATTGGACAGGGTATCGCGGCCGATCCAACATGGCAGACGCTCGGCACTGATGCAACGCTTGCCTTTAACGGCACGCTTACACTTGCTAATACCGGTGTGGTGGCTGGTGTCTATGGTGATGCGACCCACTACCCGACATTCACTGTCGATTCCAAAGGCCGGTTGACACTTGCCGGCACGCAGCTAAGCACCAGTGTGCTAACGACCAGTCATATTTTTGTCGGCAATGCCACAAACGTTGCGACGGATGTCACGATGGGTGGCGATGCGACAATCGTGTTTAACAGTGTGGGACCGACTGGCGTCGTGACGCTTGCAAATACTGCAGGTGCACGTTCGGACATCGGCCTCGGCCTTGCAAACTCTCCGCAATTCACGGGTTTGACTCTTTCGGGTGTGAACACCGGCGGACTTGTACAGACCAACGGCAGCGGTGCGCTTTCGAATGGAAACCTTTCCGGTGATGTCACGACCAGCGCCTCGCTTGTGACTTCGATCAACACATCGCCGGGTAACAACCGCATCGTTACGGCGATCAACTCCGGAACGGGCATTGTCAATACCGCAAACGGCGGTACGGGCGTCGCAAGTCCAACAGCGAATGCAATCCTTGTCGGTAACGGATCGAGCGCGATGACGCAGCTTGCCGTTGGCACGCATTATCAGACTCTGCAGGCTGGCGCGACGTCACCGACGTATGATGCCGTCCATCTCGATCAGGCGGCGGCTGTTACCGGTACGCTACCGAATACAAGCCTCGTCAATAATGGCGTCATCAACTTCAGCAGCACGGGCAGTACGCTGTCACACTCCGCCAGCGCAGCGCTCGGTGGCACGGCGAACTACGACATCGACCTGACACACGGCAACATATGGACGGGCGATCAGCTTCTTCCGGCCGATCTTGCGCAGGGCAACAACCTCGTCGCTTCGGTCAACGCGGGCACGGCAGCCGTCGGTGCAACGCACGGCGGGACAGGCTTTACGAGTTACACGACGGGCGACATGCTCTATGCGAACAGTACAACCACGCTTGCCAAGCTTGGGCTTAGTGGCGCGCACACCGTGATTCACGGCGGCGCAGCGGCTCCGGCTTATGGTGCAGTCGATCTGAGTGCTGCGACGAGCGACGTTACCGGCACGCTACCGATCGCCAATGGCGGCACGAACTCCAGCACGGCGCTCGTCGGTGGTAAGATGATGGTCTCCACCGCTACTGCGGTCATCGAGGCGGCGAACATTACGAGCGACGGCACCTTCATCTCGACGACCGGCAACATCACTTCCAACGGAGCAGGCGGGACCCTCATCCTGGGTGATGGAACAGCTCCACACCGCGGCATGATCCAGATCTACGATAACACGGGCGATGGATTTCACACCACCATCCAGGCTGGCACCATGACCAACAGTTGGGTTGTCGCGATTCCGGATGCGGGCCAGAACTCTCAGTTCGCGCTCTATAAGCCACCGGCGTCGAATGGATCCCAAGTATTCTTTACGGGACTTGGCGCAGGTCATAAGTACACGCTCAGCGTGCCGGACATCAGCGCAGGCGTCATTCCAGGCTTCTCGGCGGCTCCGACCGTGGGCGGCGTAATCTACGACGCATCCGTTAGCGGCACGACCTACACGCTCGCCTCGTCGGCGGCGGGTACAACGACCACGGTTCTGCACGGCAATGGCGCGGGTGCGCCGTCGTTTGGCGCGGTTAATCTCGTGACCGGTGGCGACGTAACAGGTATTCTCCCCATCGTCAACGGCGGTACGAATGCCAGCAGTATGGCAAACGCATACGGTGTTAACTACTTTGATGGCACGAGCATCCTGACAACCGCGCAGGGCGCAACGCACACGTTACTGCATGGCCAGGGCGCTTCCGCACCAACGTACAGCGCAGTCAGCCTGAACGCCGCGACCAGCGATGTCTCTGGCACACTCCCGATCGTCAACGGCGGTACGAACAACAGCGCAGCCTACACGGCCGGAAGCGTCATCTTCTCTAATGGCACGAGTCTGACGCAGGACAATGCGAACCTCTTCTGGGATATAGGTACGACGAGCTTGGGAATCGGCAATAACACGCCTGCGGCGAAGCTTGATGTTAGTGGCGATATCCTTGCGAGCAATGATATCACGAGCAACACTGGCAACATCATTTCAAATAATGGCTTTGTCGCTGCGTATGGCGGTACCGTTCAGGCTGGCCAGGCCGGGACGGCCCCTGGAACGGTTTCCATTGCCGACCAAACGTCCCTTGGATATGCCCGCGTGATTGCGGCGACACAAGGGGCCGGCGGTCACACATACACGATTCCGAATCTTGGCACCGACGCGAACTTTGTGCTCGATGCCGGTACGCAGACAGTCGGCGGGTTGAAGACCTTCTCCTCGCTGTTGACCGCGAACGGCGGCATCACGGATGTTGGAACCACGAGCATTGATGTGACGGCTACGACCCTCTCACTTGTGGGCTTGACGGTTGATCCTCTGCCGACCAAGATGGTCACACTCGATGCCTCGAACCACGCGCGTGTCACAACGCTATCCGGGACGGCCAATGAAGGCGTCGTATTCACGAACGTCGCTGGCACAAATGCATATCGTCTTGGCGGCACGACCGCCACGGAGAATCCTTTCCTTAGCAACCGCGATGTGAATCTTGACACGCACATTTTGAATTTCACCGGCAACGGTGGTGTCACAACCGATGCATCGATCAACGGCTCTACGGGCCTGACCACGCTCAAGACACTGACCGTCTCTGGCATAGCGACCTTCAATGGCGCGATCAATACGCAGCTCGGCTCTGGCGTCCTGCATTCGACGGGCGCGAGTTCGGATCTGACTTCCTCCGCAGTCGATCTCACCTCGAACGGTGTGGGCGGCGACGTGAAGAACGTTCTTGCCGTCGCCAACGGCGGCACGGGCGATGCGACACTGCTGGCGCATGGTGTCCTTCTCGGTAACACGACCGGCGCAGTGAATACGACATTAGTTGGGGCGACGAACACGGTATTGCACGGCAATACCGGGGCTGACCCATCATACGGCCAAGTTAATTTGAATACCGGAACGGACGTGACGGGCACGCTCCCGGTCGCCAACGGCGGCACGGGCGATGTGACACTCACGCAGAATGGCGTGGTCTTTGGCAATGGCACGAGCGCGGCGGGTATCACTGCGGAGGGCGCGACGAACACGCTGCTCCACGGCAATACGGGAGGC